>JBEEHO010000019.1:0-3033 GCA_041167425.1 Verrucomicrobiota bacterium
CGAGCTCCTGGTCACCACTAATTGCATCGATAACGCCAAGAAGATCTGGTGGGACATTCGGCTCCATCCGTTCTTCGACACGCTGGAATTTCGGATTTGCGATGCCCAATCCGGCGTCGAGGACACGATCGCGCTAGCCGCGATGATGCAAGCGGTCATCTTCAAATTGCACAAACTGCTTCGGCAAAATACGTCGTTCAGAATCTATCGGCGGCGCGTGATCGATGAGAATCGCTGGCGCGCCTCGCGCTACGGGCTCGACGGCAAGCTGATCGATTTCGGCCGCAAATGCGAAGTGGAGACCCGCAGCTTGATCCACGAAATCCTGGAATTTATTTCGACCGAAGTGGACGAGCTTGGCAGCCTCCGCGAGATCGGTCACATCGAGCGCATCCTTCGCGGAGGGACGGGCGCGGACCGGCAACTTGCCGTTTGGGAACGCACGCAAGACCTGAAAGCCGTCGTCGACCAAATCGTCGCGGAGACTAACGAAGGTCTTGGACTAAACGAAGCGTCGAGCGTGTCGGAAGCCTCAGTCGTGGCCTGATCGGGTGCCGTTCAGCGGCGCAGCGGGAACAACGACTTATGGCTCGAAAGACCGCGGACGTATTGGGCCCGCTCGAAGGCGCTGGGGTCAGGGCAATTTTTCTGGCTCATGATGCCTTTGATCTCGGCCAGCGATTTGTAGTTGTGCTTTTCCAGCCAGGCCGCGACCTCCATCTCGATTTTTTGAATATGCTGGATGCCATGGCGCATCAGCGCGCTGCACAACATCGTGACATCCGCACCAGCCATAACCATCTTGATCACATCGGTAGCCTGGTAAATCCCGCTCGTCGCAGCCAGGTTTCCCCGGATTTTTCCAAAGAGGATGCCAATCCAGTGCAACGCCAATCGCATATCGGTCGGGACGCTTAGAGTCAGGTTGGGGGCCACCTCCATTTTATCCAGATCGATGTCGGGCTGATAAAACCGGTTGAAGAGCACGAGCGCATCCGCGCCGATGGCGTCGAACGACGCGGCCATGTTGGCAAAATTGCTAAAGTAAGGACTAAGCTTCACCGCCAGGGGAATCGTCGTCTTGAGACGCACTGTTCTGACGACGTCGATGTACCCCTTCTCGATCGTCGATCCAGTGACTTTTAGTTTGGTTGGTATCTTATAAATGTTCAGCTCCAGCGCGTCGGCGCCTGCTTCCGTGATGTCGTGCGTGTAACGAATCCATCCGCCAAGGGTGGTGCAGTTGAGGCTGGCGATGATCGGGATCTTAACCGCGCGTTTCGCTTTCTCGATGTGTTTCAGGTATCCTTGGGGACTGACTCGAAATGCCGGCTGGGGCTCACTCGAATCTGTTTCCATTTGTTCCTCGAACAATGAATGCAAAACGACAGCCGCTGCGCCGGCTTGTTCCATCTGCTTGATCTTGTCGATATCCTCGGAAAGCGGCGACGCCGAGGGGACCAGTGGCGTGCGTAGCTTCAGTCCGAGGTAGGTTGTAGAAAGCTCCATGAAAATCTCGCTCGTGCGCCGTCCTTCAGCATGCTCCTGCCCAGCCCCTGCTACTTCAAGCTTTTGATGTAAGCGACCAGCGCCTTCAGATCTTCGTCGGGCACTTCGACCGGTTTCATTTCACCCTCGATCATCTTGGCAGTGGGATGTCGCAGCAGAGTCGTCAATTCTTCGGCCGTTTTCCGTGAAGCCGCTCCAATGAGTTTGGGCCCGGCGCTCGTCCCGACACCGTTCTCGCCATGGCAAGCATCGCACGATTCGCCGTCGTAGATTTTCTTGCCCGCGGTGGCCATCGGATTGAGCACCGGCGCGACGGCCGGCGCGGAGAGCGCGCTCGAGGCAGCTTCCGGCTCGAACGGTTCGCGCATGAATTGCTCCGTTTCCTCGTTCTGCTTGGCCACCTGCTTCGCGATGGCCGGGTCGAGTTGATCCTCGTGCCTGCTCAGCCATCCAAAGGTGATTAGCGTCGCCATGATGGCCAGATAAATGCCAACGGCGATCGGGCGCCGCCACGGCCGCCGTTCCAGACGCCGATCGAAAAATGGAAGACCGACGACAAGGATCGCGGTGAGTGTCGGAATAACCACGATGCCAACGATGGAGAGCGATCCTTTGAAGTACTTGAGCCATTGGAAAACCGGCAGGTAAAACCATTCCGGGCGCGGGACGTACTGGGTGTCGGCCGGGTTCGCTTTTGGCCCAAGCTCCGTGGGAGAAAAATAAGAGAACAATCCCAGCACGCAGATCATGAGCAGCGCCACTACGGTATCCATCAACACCTGGCGCGGATAAAACCGCTCCGTCGGAAGTTTCGGGTTAACCGGATCTTCGCTGGGCGGACCGGCCGCCCCGGCTTTGCGGAACAAAAAAACATGGGCTGCGATCAGGCCAAGAATCGCCCCGGGCAAAAGGAAAACGTGCCCCACAAAGAATCGCGACAAGGTCAGCGTTCCCATTTCGTTTCCGCCTCGCATCATGCGTTTGAGAGTGGAACCGATCAGCGGGACTTCGCTCGCCATGTTGGTGCCGACGGTGGTGGCGAAGTACGCTTTCTGGTCCCACGGCAGCAGGTACCCGGTGAACGCCATCGCCAGCATCAGACCCAGGAGCGCGCAGCCCGAAATCCAAAGCACTTCGCGGCGGCCTTTGTAAGCGCCGTAAAGAAATGTCTGCGTCAGGTGCAGGAGCATGACGATGACCACCGCGCTCGAGCCGTAGGCATGCAGGCTCCGGAGGAACGAGCCGCCGGTTACTTCCTTCACGATATAAGCGACCGTCGTGTGCGCGTGATCGGCCGTCGGCGCGTAGTAGAGCGCAAGAAAAATTCCGGTGATGGCTTGCGAGATAAAAAGGAAGAGCAGGACCGAGCCAAAGACGTAGGCCCATCTCGCGCCGCCCGGGATCGGCTCATCCAGCGCTTCATGCATCAACGATCCCACCCCGATGCGAACGTCGAACCAGCGATAAATGCGCTGCCGCCGGTTCAGATGCGGTTCGTCCGGTTTTCCGTCAGGCGTCGGCGTG
>JBEEHO010000020.1:0-13302 GCA_041167425.1 Verrucomicrobiota bacterium
TCTGGAGAGCGCACGCGCCCTCGCGTGCCCCGTTCGGCGCCTCGCCGAATGGACTTGCCGGCCGGGACGAATTTCCGGCGAGGGCGCCGGAAGCAGCACGCGAGGCGCGTGCGCTCCCCAGTTTCCTGGTTTCCAGCAAATCATCGTAGTGCGTTTCCTCCACTCGCCACATCGCGGCGCGACGATGATCCGCAAAACAATTGAGCGCGCCCAGTTCCGCGAGCGTTCGCAGTTCCTCTTTCGTTAATCCGACGCGCCGCTTGAAATCATCGAGCGATTCAAACGCTAATTGCCCGCGTTCCGCCACCAGCTTTTCGCCGTGCTCGCTCCGCAATCCATTCACCACGCACAATCCCAATCGAACCGTGTCGTCCGAAACAACCTGGCAACGCCAATCCGATGTCATCACGCAAACCGGCCGCATCCGGATGCCGTGGCGCTGCGCATCAGCGACGATCGTGGCCGGCGTATAAAAACCCATCGGCTGATTGTTCAACAAACTCGCGTAGAACTCCGGCGCGCGATGCAGTTTCAAATAAGCACTGCCATACGCGAGGATCGCAAAGCTGATCGCATGCGACTCCGGAAATCCATAGAGCGCAAACGACGTGATCGACTGCAGGATCTTCTCGATCACTTCCGGCGCGATCTTGTTCCGCTCCATCCCGGCGCGTAATTTCACGCTCACCTTTTCCATCCGTTCCTGCGACCGATGAAAACTGAGCGCGCGGCGGAGCTCTTCGGCTTCGCTGCCGGAAAAATCCGCCATGATCATGGCGATCTTCAGCATTTGTTCCTGGAATAATGGAACGCCGAGCGTGCGGCCGAGGATCGGTTCGAGGCGCGGATCGAAGTACGTCACTTTTTCGCGTCCCGCGCGCCGCGCCAGATACGGATGGACCATGTCGCCCTGGATCGGCCCGGGCCGAATGATCGCGACTTCAATGACGACGTCGTAAAAACATTTAGGCTTCATCCGCGGCAAGGTCGCCATCTGCGCGCGGCTTTCGATTTGAAAGACGCCGATGGTGTCGGCCTGCTGCATCATTTCATAAGTGGGCGCGTCATCCGTCGGGATGTGAGCGAGGTCAAGCGGCCGTCCTCGTTCGCGGCACAATTCGAAGGCATCCTGCATTACCGACATCATGCCGAGTCCAAGCAGGTCCACCTTCACGATGCCGAGATCCTCGCAATCATCCTTGTCCCACTGCGCCACGACGCGGCCGGGCATCGAAGCATTTTCCAGCGGCACAAAGGAACTCAGTTTCCCCTGGCAAATGATCATGCCGCCGGAGTGCTGGCCGAGATGCCGCGGCAATCCGTAGATGGCCTGATACAGCGAGATGAAGGCCGGCATGCGCGGATGCGCCCTGGGCAAACCGGCCTGCTCGATCTGGGCCGCGAGATCCAGGGTGTGCGGAAAATCGCCGTGCGCAAACAAATGCGAAAAGCGATCTAATATATTAGACGAAAAATTTAAGGCTTTGCCGATCTCACGCGCGGCGCTTCGCCCGCGATAGGTAATGACGTTCGCGGTCATGGCCGCGCCACGTTTGCCGTAACGCCGGTAAACTTCCTGGATCACGCTCTCGCGCCGATCGCCGCTCGGCAGATCGAGATCGATGTCGGGCCAGCCTTTCCGGCCCTCGCTCAGGAACCGCTCGAAGACCAGATGATTGCTGACCGGATCCACCGGCGTGATCCCGAGACAATAACAGACCGCGCTGTTCGCCGCGCTGCCGCGGCCCTGCACCATGACATTGTGTTCCCGGCAAAAATTAATGATGTCCCAGACGATCAAAAAATAGCCGGAGAACCCGAGCCGTTGGATCAGGCCCAGTTCTTCGTCGATCTTCTGCTTCACGGCGGTGCTGATGGACGCGTAACGCTGCTGCGCGCCGAAGAGCGTGATCGTGCGCAGGAATGAATTCATGTCGTGGCCATCAGGGACAGGAAACGCCGGAAATTCGTAACCGATATTTTCGAGGGAGAATTCGAGGCGCTCCGCGATGCGAGCTGTGTTCTCGATCGCGTCGAGACGATCGGGGAAAAGCGCGCGCATTTCGGCATCGCTCTTGAGATGCCGTTGGGCGTTGCGGGTTAAAAGTTTACCCGCCGCATCGAGATGCGTGTGTTCGCGGATGCAGGTGAAGACATCGAGCGGTTGGCGTCCCGCGGGCCGGGCATGCCGGACTCCATTTGTGGCGATAACCGGGAGCCGGCACTGTTCCGCCAGATCGCAGAGTTGTTGATTGATTCGATCCTCGCCCCGCAAAAAATGGCGCTGGATTTCGACGACCACATTGTCGCGACCGAAGATGTCGATCAGAAATTGCGCGCCTTCGGCAGAACTCAGGGGAGTGCACGCGTCTCGCGTGCTGGCGACGACGTCTCGTCGTCGCGAACTTTTAAAAGAGGGTTTCGGCGGGACGCCGAATCCAGCACGCGAGAGGCGTGCGCTACCCTGAGCAGAGAACAACGCGACTAATCCTCCGGCGAATTCTGGCAACTCGTTCCACTGCATGGCGCACTCTCCTTTCTCACTGCGCAAATGCGCCTGTGTCAGCAGCTCGCACAAATTTTTGTAGCCGATGCGATTCTTCACCAGCACGGGCAAAACCGATCCGTCTTCCATCGTTAATTCAGCCCCGACAATGGGCCGGACATTTTGCTCTCGCGCGGCGGCAGAAAACCGCTGAGCGCCATAGACTCCGTTACGATCCAGTAACGCCATTGCCGGCATCTCGAGCGTGGCCGCGGTTTCAGCTAATTGCTCTGGAAAAGATGCTCCGCGCAGGAAACTAAACGCGCTGCACGCATGTAACTCGACGTAAGACATACGCGCGCCCGCTAATCATAAATACCATCGAGTTCCCATCGGCCCTCGCGGGAATGGCACTGGCAGAGCGCGCCGTTCTCCAGTTCCAAATCCCATTCGGCGCGTCCCCACGCTTTTTCGTCCCACCAATTTCCCGAGGCGGTGTAAGGACCTTTCTGCCGGAGCACTTCGCCTTGAATGGAACCGCTGCGAAGATGAGCCGGCCGATTTTTCACCAGCAACATCGAAGCCGCCACGGGCGGGCGAAATCGGCGCAAGGCACAAGCCGGCAACGGTTCCACCTCACCGATTACCTCGGGCAATTGCCATTCGAAGGGCGCCATCTGAAAAGCATCAGGCCGATGCGTATCCAACAGGATCGGCGTGCCGACGCGATCAGCTCCGAGCAAGCCGGTCAACCGGGCGAGCGTTTCCGAAAGCCGCGCGGGATCTCGGAGCGCAGTTTCGAACAGGCTGAATTGCTGCAAGGATGGCTTCGCTGCCTCGGCCTTCAGCGTGACGGCAATGATGGGTGAGTCCGACTTAAAATCTTCGAGATGCGTGTGGAGCATCCGAAAAAGCATTTCACCATTATTGGTCGGTTCGGGAATTTTGAACTCGTGGGCGTAAGCACTTTTGTCGCTGAAAGTGATTTGCAGCCGAAGCTCACGGGCCACGAGATAAAGCGCGTTGAGGCGGAGAGATAATTGCTGCAAAAATCGGCGCAGCATAAAAAGAAGCGGCTCGACCGTCTCGATTTCGTTCTCGAACTCGAACCCTTCCTCGAAAGATTCCGGCGGGGAAACGAGCTGGAGAAGGCGCGTCGTCTTTCCCTTCGCTCGATCCCAAAGCTGAAGACCGATGGGACCAAGCCGCATCCCAACCTCTTCCTTCTGCAAAGCCGCGAACTGGCCCAGAGTTCGGATTCCCCATCGACGCAAAATATTCAGGATACGAGCGATCTCAGCTTCGCGTTCCTTTGCTGTCCTGGATTTGGAAACCTTCGTCATCATGGATCACTCATTTATTTTGCGAAACGAGCCGCGCCTTCGTCTCGGCGGGAAGTGAGGAGGTGTTGAGCCACGCCGTGGCCCGGGTCGCATCGCTGCGCAGCCAGGAGACGACGATCGATTCGATTTGCCGGTCGCGCAGATCCTGGTTGCCGATGCTCTCGGCCCATTGCGCCGCGGCTTGCGGATCGGAATTGACCACCCGCCGCGTGTAGGAGGTGACCGCGACATCGCGGGATTCTCCGGAGGGCAATGTCCCGAGCCAGGCGCCAGCCGCATATGGATCACTTTGCGACCAGCGATTAATCAGACTGTCAAAAGCCTGCTGGCGGGTTTTGCCCTCGGGAAATGAGGCCGCCCATTTGCTCGCGGCCTGTGGATCGCCGCCGGCCCATTGCCAGACAATGGCCGCGGCCGCGTTTCCCTGCGCTTCCGAAGTGGACAACCGTGTGACCAGTTTAGCCGCTTCGCCCGGATCGGATTCCGCGATGACTGCGATCAGACTCGGCAAGACGAGATCTCGCGTCCCGGCGTCGGACAAATTTCCCGCCCAACTCAGCGCGGCTTGCGGATCGTTCCGGGCCCATTGCCGCGACACATTTTCGAGCAGGGCTTTCCGGCCTTCTCCCTCACTCGTGCGCAGGGCGAAATCCGCCGCCGCCTGCGGATCGGCCTCGCTCCATTGCGAAATAATATTGGCCAGCGCGTTTTGCCGCGCCGCGCCTTCCGGAAGTTTCTGCGCCCAACTGACCGCGCTTTGCACGTCGCTGACCGCTAATTGCATCGCGATGGCCATAGTCGCGTCCTGTTGTGCTTTGCCAGGCGGCAGGCTGGTCACATATTCCGCGGCCGCCACCGGTTCCGATTGCACCCAGATCGCGAGGACGGAACGCAGAGCATTTTGTTGCAACTCCCCCGCGGGTAATCCCTGCGTCCAGGCCAGCGCGGTCCGGGCATCGGTCAAGCCCCATTGGCGCGCCACGTTGTTGATCGATTGATCGCGGGCTGGTCCCGGCGGCAAGGTGACAATAATCTCCGCGGCTTTCTGCGGATCTTTGTTGGCCCAGCTCGATAAAATATTCTGCAGCGTGTTATTTCGGCCCTGCCCGGGGGGCAAAGTGTTGGCCCAGGCGAACGCCGCCTCCGGATCCTGGTTCGCCCAATTCGAACCGACCACTTGCAGCGCCGTCTCGCGATTGGCGCCCGCCGGCATTTGCGCCGCGCGCTCGGCAGCCCCAACCGGATCGGTCATCGTCCAGCGGCTAAAAATGGGCCAGTAAAGAGCCTGGCGATTGCGGCCGCCGGGCAGGCTTTGCAAAAACGTGAGCGCCGCTTGCGGATCTTTATCGGCGAGGGTTGAGACAATGGTTTGCATCGCCTGCTCGCGCGCCGGTCCCGCCGGAAGCTGCTGGGCCCAGCTCGTGGCCGCGGTGACATCGTGTTCCGCCCAGCCGCCCACAGCGCTGGTGATGGCCCAATTTCGCGCGGTGCCGACAGGAATCGTTTGCGCGAAAGCGATGGCCGCTTGCGGATCGAGCTCGGCCCAACGCCCCACAAAAAGAGAAATAAGCATGCTCTTCTCCTGGGGCTTCGGGAGCGTCTGAACGAAGGCGAGGACTTCACGAACATTTTTTATGTCCACTGTTTCGGCCAGTTTGCTGAAGGTGGCGTAAGTGCGGCGGCTGCCGGGATGCGTGAGCGCGTCTTTTATTTTGGCAATGATGTTTTCGCTCGAGTCTGCGGCTGCCGGTGCGGTCGATTCTGATGCGGCCACGCTTTTGCGCGACGAGATGGCCGGAGAGTTCAGCGACGAATTAGTTACCGCCGACGACTCCGTCGAACTGCGCGCGTTATTAGAGGGCGGCAGAACGGCGCTCGACGAAGAAGTGTAATGGCCGATGACAATGCCAGTCAGCAGTGCCGTGATCGCGATGATAATCGGGAGAGCGAAGCGCTGCATGGGATGATTTAAAGCCAGATAGGCAATATGTTCAAGTGAGCATATAACCATTCATTGGTGGGTGAGCGCACGCGGTCCACAGCAGTTTGGACATCGCTCCATCTTTTGGCGTCGCGTCCATTTTCGCAGAGCTGCTAAATCACTTTCACCGGGCACTCCGGAAGCGCTTTCAAAAAGGCGCGCCCGTACGGCCGGGTCACGATTCGATTATCCAGCACCACGATAATCCCCCGGTCGCTCTTTGTTCGAATCAGGCGGCCCACACCCAGGCGAAATTTAAATATCGCTTCGGGCAGGGAATATTCCGTGAACGCATCGCCGCCGCGCGCTTCCACGAGCTCCAGTTTCGCTTCGATCAAGGGATGATCCGGCACCGCGAACGGCAATCGCGTAATGATGACATTCGAAAGCGCATCACCGGGCACATCCACGCCCATCCAAAAACTGTCGGTCCCGAAGAGCACGCTCCGCGGCGTCGTCTTGAATTGCTCCAGTAATTTCCCGCGCGGCGCCCCCTGGCCCTGCACCAGCAGATTCATTCCGTTCTCCGCAAAAAAGGGCTGCATCTCTTCGGCGAGCTGCTGCATGCCGCGGTAACTGGTGAACAGGACAAAAGCGCGCCCTTCGGTTTCCGCCACGAAATGCGCCACCCAGTGCGCGAGCGCTTTTGCGTAACCGGCATCACGCGGATCGGGCATCTTCCGCACGACGAACAACTTCATTTGCTTCGGAAAATCGAATGGACTCCCGAGCTGGAGCGGTTCCACGTCGCCGGCGCCGATCCGATCGCGAAAATAGGCGAGGTCCGGCCGGCCGACCGCCAGCGTGGCACTGGTCATGATGCACGAGCAATCATCCCGGAAAATCATTCGCCGGAGCACGGGCGCGATGTCGATCGGCGCGGCATTCAGAGTGAGGAACTGCGCCGCTTTTCCGGTGCGCTCGACCCAGTAAACGTGCCCTTCGGCGCTTTGCTCGAGAAAAGTCACAATCCCAATGCGCGCCTCGTGCACGCGCCGGCCCATCTCCTGCAATTCCGCTTTGAGAAATTCGTCTTCGGTTCGTTTCACCACTTCGGCGATACGGGCCTGCAACGCGATCAAGCGTCCGGAGATCGTGTCCGGCACGAAATCGGATTCGCGCACGCGGACCTCGCGCCCTTTCCGAAAATCGCAGCGTTCGTCGATCGCCCGGAAAAATCGATCGACGTCGTCCACGATCGCCGCCGCCAGCGTTACTCCGGCAGCGTCCCGCGCCACGGTGAAAAGACCCTTGCGCGTTCGGGCGTTATAAAGCCGCTGCACCGTCGCGCGCAGTCCGTATTGCGAAACCCCGAGGCCGATTTGGCGCGAGGCGGTTTGCTCGAGCGTGTGGGCCTCATCGAAAACAATAAAATCATTCGGGAAAAGATAACCGCTC
Organism: Verrucomicrobiota bacterium; assembly: GCA_041167425.1. Taxonomy (GTDB): domain Bacteria; phylum Verrucomicrobiota; class Verrucomicrobiia; order Chthoniobacterales; family UBA10450; genus AV80. The sequence goes on from JBEEHO010000020.1 coordinate 7,208, forward strand.
TCGCGCTCCTGTTGTTCTTCCGGTGTCCCGAGCAGCATGAAAAGCAAGGTGTGATTGACCACGATCACATCCGCCGCGAGCAGGCGTTTGCGCGCTTGCTGGAAAAAACAATTCCCGATCTGGCCGCAAGTCTTGCCTGTGCAAACGTGCGCTTCGCTGCACACCTGGGTCCAGACTTTCGGGTCCGGTTCCACCGCGAGATCGCTTAACGATCCATCTTTCGTCGTGCGCGCCCATTGCGCGATGTGAGCCAGCTCGGCTGCCTCCGAAGTGGTGAACAACTCGCCGGCCTGCTGCAACGCGCGCTCCAGCCGCCGCGGACACAGGTAATTCTGCCGGCCCTTCATCAGCGCCGCCTCAAACTCGATCGGCAGGATCTTCCTCAGGATCGGGATGTCCTTGTAAAGGAGCTGTTCCTGCAGGTTGATGGTGTGGGTCGAGATCACCGCCTTTTTTTTCTGCTCGATCGCAAAGAGAATGGAGGGCGCCAGATAAGCGATCGATTTGCCGACACCAGTCCCGGCCTCGACCACCAGATGCCGCTCCTCCCGCAGAGCCCGGGCCACGGCCACGGCCATGGCCTGTTGCTCCGGGCGGTACTCGAAGTTCTTCGCGCGCGCGAGCAATCCCTCCTCGGAAAAGAGCGCGCTGACCCCGTCGATGAAGTCGTCCCCGAAGGAATCTCGAAGGGCGATCATGATGAGGAATTGCCACCCCGAAAGCATTCGCGTGCTCGCGATGTTTTATGGGAGTTGCCGATTTGCAATTTGCGCTTTGTGTATGGGCCAGTCGAGACCCGCTGCGGAAGTGACAGCCTCAAATCAAAATTCTCCATTCCCGAATTCCCCATGAGACGCCTCGATCGCTATGTCCTGCGTTATTTCTTGCAGGCCTACTTTTACTGTATCGCAGGTTTCATCTCGATCTGGTTCATCTTCGATATCAGCGATAACATTTCCACCTTTCTGGACGAACGCGTGTCACGGACGTTGATCGCGAAATACTATCTCACGCAGGCGCCGCAGATTCTTATCATTTTGCTGCCGGTGGCCCTTTTGCTGGGACTCCTCTTCAGCCTCGGCCGGATGTCGCGCTCCAATGAAATCGTCTCCATGCTTACCGCCGGGGTCAGTCTGCCGCGGGTCATCGCGCCTCTGCTCCTGGTCGGACTGTTCACGACGGCGGCGAGCACCGCGTTGAATTATTCGCTCGCGCCCCACGCGGAGTACGCGCGCAAGAAACTTCTGGAAGATCCAAAATCCCGTCGCCAGGACGTGGGCGTGCTCGCCCAAATCTTCCGGAACCGAACGGATAACCGCACCTGGTTTATTCAACAGTTCAAGCCAAGCGAAAACCTGCTCAGGACGGTGCACATCGTGCAACAGGACGCGAATGACAACATCGTGACGAATTACATCGCCACCAGCGCAGTCTATCACCCGGAGGAGAAGGTCTGGGAGCTCCAACTGGGAAAGGTGGTGCATTATGATGAAATCGGAAACATCGCGAAGACGGAGAATTTCGAATCGCTCAAGATCGAGAGTTGGAGCGAGACGCCGTTCCGCCTGGGCAGCGCCAACGTGCGCGCGGAATATCTGAGTGTCCCCGAGTTGCGGGATTATCTCGCATTCAACGCCGATTTTCCCTCCACCCTTCTCGCCCCCTTCGCGACGCATTTGCAATACCGGCTCGCCTTGCCCTGGACCTGCCTCGTGGTCGCGTTGATCGCCGCGTCCCTCGGCATTGGGTATTCGCGCCGAGGTATTTTGACCAGCGTCGCCACGGCGATTCTTCTGGTCTTCGCGATGAACTTCGCCACCCATCTCTTTCTTGCTCTAGGTGAAGGCGCCCGGATTCCAGACTGGGCGGCGGCCTGGACTCCGAACATTATTTTCGGCGTGGTTGGTTTGATCCTGCTTTATTTCCGGGCGACGAACCGGGATCCGCCGCGGCTTAACCTCTTTGGCGAAGGCCGGCAGGTCGCGCGATGAATCCGCTGGGAAACGATTGGCCGATCAAGCATCGGGCGGACGCGTGCGCGCGCACCCAGCGTCCCTTCGAGTCAGGCGAGCAATTCTACACGCTGCTTTTTCGAGAGGGCGAAGGTTTTCGGCGGGAAGACCTGAGTGAGGAGGCGTGGACGCAACGGAACGAAAACATCCGTCCGTTCTCGTTTTGGAAAACGCGCTATGATCCGCCGCCCCCCGCGCCACCCGAAACCCTGGCCAAGGAAAACGCGGAAGACATTCTGCGGCGTCTCCTGGCGGAGAACGATCCGGCCCACACCAATGCTTGTTATGTTCTCGCCGTGATGCTCGAGCGAAAACGGGTGCTGAAACAAATCAAAACCGAAAGCGAAGACCGTCCGGTCTTGATTTATGAACACGCAAAAACCGGCGACGTCTTCATCGTGCCCGACGTTCGCCTGCGGCTCGACGAGATCGAGCACGTCCAGCACGAGGTCTCCCAGCTTTTGAAGAACGCGGCCCAGTGATCCGATGAATTCCATTCTTCCCTGGTTTTCCGGTTTTCCGCTTTATCTCGCCCCGATGGCGGGAGTGTCCGACAAGATCTTCCGGCAGCTTTGCAAGGAGCGGGGCGCCGATGTCCTCGTAACCGAATTTGTTTCATCCGAAGGCGTATTTCGGCGGAACGAACGGACGCGCGAATATCTTGATTTCGATGAGTGCGAAAGGCCCATCGGCGTGCAGCTTTTCGGCGGAAATGCGGAGCATATGGCGGAAGCCGCGAAACATGTCGTGGATTGGGTGCGCCCGGATTTCATCGATCTGAATTTCGGTTGCCCGGTCAATAAAGTCGTGGCCAAGAACGGCGGCTCGGCCCTCCTCAAGGATTGCCCGACTCTGGTGGCCGTGGCGGAAGCCGTCGTTCGCGCCGTCGCGCCGTTGCCGGTCACGGCTAAGATCCGCATCGGTTGGGATACGGACTCGATCAACGCGCCGCACGTTGCGCGCATTCTTGAAAACGCGGGCATTCTCGCGCTCGCGGTGCATGGCCGCACCCGAGCCCAGGGTTATTCGGGAGCAGCGGATTGGGATGTGATCGGCCAAGTGGTCGCGGCGGTCACTATTCCCGTTATCGGCAACGGCGACCTAACGAGTGGTGCCGACGTGGTCAGGCGTCGCGCCGAAACCGGCATTGCCGGCGCCATGATCGGCCGCGCCGCGATGAGCTCTCCCTGGATTTTCGGGCAGGTGAAACACTACGTCGCCACCGGCGAATATCTCGCGCCACCTTCTTTGGCGGAGAAGTGGGAGTTGATTCAGCGGCATTGCCAGCTCGCGGTCGAGGAATGGGGTTGCGAAGACAAGGCCATCCGTTCCCTGCGCGCACGGTTGATGGCATATTCCAAAGGGTTTCCGAACAGCAAATTACTGCGCGAAAAATTCCAACACGTCTCGACGCTCGCGCAGGTCGACGAAATTGCCGCCGGTCATTTACCTCTCGTGGCGGAGCCCGCTTAAACCCAGCTCTCTTGCGGTAACCAAGCGGCGAACTAACGTTCGCTTGTGCCCGAAGCCCCAGCCCAACCCGCCGCTGTCAATTACAAGATCGGCAACGAGCGTTTAATCAAAGTCACCGAGAACGCGTCGCGCAAACTGAATTCCCTCCTGGAAAAGCAGGGGCGCACCACGGGCGCGTTGCGCGTGGCCGTGATCGGAGGCGGGTGCTCGGGGTTGCAATACAAGATGGATCTCGTGGATGGTCCCGCGAATCGCGACATCATGGTGCAATCGGCGGACGTGCGCGTCGTGGTCGATCCGAAGAGCGCGCTCTTCGTCAGCGGATCGTTGCTCGATTACAGCGACGACCTCCAGAAGGGCGGGTTCAAGGTCACGAACCCGAATGCGGTGGCTCATTGTTCCTGCGGCGAAAGCTTCGCTGCATGATCGATTACTTCGCGTTGCTCGATCAGCCGCGCGCACCCTGGCTCGATCCGGACGAGTTGAAGGAGGCATATCACAAGAAAACTTTGCAAATGCATCCGGATGCGCAGACGGACCGGGCAGCGGAAACGGACGCAAGTTTTGCGAATCTGAACGAAGCGCACCAGGTTTTGCAGGATCCCAAACGCCGGCTGCACCATCTGCTGAGCCTGCAAGGATGCGCGCCCTCGTCCGCTGATCAAACGGTTCCAGCGCAACTGCACGATTTATTTCCAAGACTTGGCGCGCTCACCCAGCGGGCGGATGCTTTGCTGGGAGAAATTCGAGCGACGTCCAACGCTTTGAGCCGGTCGCTCCTGAAACCGCAGATTTTGGAACTGCAAAACGAGACGAAGGAAGTGCGCGAGGAAATTCGGAATCTGTCCGACGCTTCGCTGGCTCAACTCCGCGAGATCAGCGCGGTCTTCGCGGACAATCCGGTGGAACAGCTCGGAGTTTTATCAGGGCTCTATTTCGCGTTCGCTTATTTGACACGTTGGTCCGCCCAGCTCGATGAGATTGCATTTCAGCTCTCGTTGCATTAGGGCGCAGCCGAACCACCACAACCGGCGTGAGTCAATGGGACTTGTGTTCATTTGAACTTGCAGCCGCCGCCAGGGCAGGGATGATAAAGCATGCTCACGGAGCGACAGCGAGGCGTGCTGGAATTCATCCAGTGCGAACAGCGCGAAAAAGGGATGACCCCCAGCACGCGCGAGATCCAGCATCATTTCGGCTTCGCCAGCCAGACTTCGGTCATGCAATACATCGACGCGCTCGAGCGCAAAGGATTCCTCGATCGCCACGCGCGCAAGGCCCGCGCCCTCATTACCCCGGTGCAAAAAGTCCGGATTACCGATATTCCAATCTACGGGCAGATTCCGGCCGGTATGGCCACGCTCACCGAACAGACGATTGAAGGCCACGTTTCCCTCGACACGCGCTCAGTCAATGCCTCCAAGAATGGTCGCACCTTTGCGCTGCGGGTCCGAGGCGATTCCATGATCGACGCCCATATCCTGGACGGGGATATTGTGATTCTCGAGGACCGGAAAGATGTGCAAAATGGCGATATCGTGGCGGCCTTGATCGACGGTGAAACCACCTTGAAGCGTTACGTCACGGAACACGGCCGCCCTTACTTGAAGGCGGAGAACCCGCAGTATCCGAATCTGGTTCCTGCACGGGAACTGCGGATCCAGGGAGTAATGGTTTCGCTCGTGCGGAAACAGATGACCGTGCAGCGGCGAAAACGCAGTTAGCTTCGAAGTCCTGGCACCTTAATGTTCAGTTGAACATATTACGCGCCTGTGCCAATCTTGGGCATGGCGGCGAGCAGCAAGATTATCGATCTCCGCAATCTGCTCGACCAGCGTTTTCCTCACGCGCCTCCGCCAGCCACACTGCGCCTGTCGACCGGCCTGCCTGAAATCGACCAGGCGATCTGGGGCGGGTTACCGAAAAGCGCCATCACGGAATTGAGCAGTGCAAAGGTGAGCGCGGGAAGCGCGCTCCTGCTTTGTGCTCTGCTGCAAACGGCGCAACGCGATGGCTATTTTCTCGCTTTGGTGGACGGGCGCGATTCATTCGATCCGTCCGCCTCAGGGGGACTGGGGAACTCGCGTTTGCGCAATCTTCTTTGGGTCCGTTGCACCAGGGCGCTCGAAGCGATCAAAGCGGCCGATCTGCTTTTGCGCGATGGCAATTTTCCATTGGTCGTGCTGGATCTTGTCCTGAATGCCTCCGAAGAGCTGCGCCAAATTCCGCAAACGAGCTGGTATCGATTGCAACGCCTCGTGGAAGCGGTCCCAACGGCGTTTCTTGTTCTCACGCGCCGGAGCATGATCAGCAGCGCGCAACTAAAGTTGTCGCTCGAAAACGCCTGGACGCTGGCCGACCTCGAGCAGGACCAACTCACTTCGCGACTGAAGGTTCTCGTGCAACGAGCCCAGAACGGGCTGCAACAAACCGCGGGAGCAGGCTGATGTTCGCGACGATTTATCTGCCCGATTTTTATCTGCAATCGGTCTTGCGCCATCAACCCCACCTGCGCCCAAAACCGGTGGCTTTGATCGACGATCTGGAAAAAAAGGCGGTGATCATTCAGCTCAATGCCGCCGCCGAACAAGCCGGGGTCCGATGCGGAAT
>JBEEHO010000021.1:0-4100 GCA_041167425.1 Verrucomicrobiota bacterium
CCAGGCGCAAGCTAATCCGCACTTCGATTGCGAGGTCCCGCGCCGTCTCACGCGGCTCGGGATGACATGCCACGCTAAAAGCGACGTAACGCTCCATCGATGCGCGCGAGGACCTTTTCTTTCCCGAGAATCTCCAGCAGATGATACAGGCTCGGCCCGGCGTTGCTGCCGGTGACGGCAAGACGCGTGGGATGGACCAGGGCGCCGACTTTTACGTCGAGTTGCGCGGCGGTTGCCTTCAAGGCGGCTTCCAGAGTGGCCGCGTCGAAATGTGCCAGCGCGGCGAACGCTTCGCGAACGGCGACAAGGCGTCCCTTGTTCTCCGGCACGAAATGCTTGGCGAGGCCTTCAGGATTGAATTCGAATTCGTCGTTGAAATAGAAACCGCAATAGGCAGGCAGCTCGCTAAAGATCTTGAACTTCCCTTTGCACGTTTCGAGCGCGGCGCGGACGTATTCAGGCGGGAAAAAGGAAAGATCGACCCCGGTTCTTTCGAGAGCCTGCCGCGCAAGTTTTTGAAAACGATCGTCGCTTAATTCGCGGACGTATTCGCCGTTGAGCCAGGTGCATTTGTCCAGGTCGAACGATGCATTCTTGCGATGGACCTTCTCAAGGTCGAACAGGCGCACGACTTCTTCGATCTCGATTTTCTCCCGGTTATCCTTCGGGGACCAGCCGAGCAAACAAAGATAATTCCGCACGGCTTCGGGAAGGTAACCGCCATCGATGTAAGTATTGATGCTCGCACCCTGGTCGCGCTTGCTCATCTTGGAACCGTCCTTGTTTAGAATGAGCGGGATGTGCGCGAAACGCGGCGGGGCCGCCTCGAACGCGCGATAGAGCTGCACGTGCTTGGGCGTGTTCGAAAGATGATCTTCACCGCGAATGACGTGTGAAATCTTCATCTCGATGTCGTCCACCACGTTAACAAAATGAAAAATCCACGAGCCATCGGGCCGGCGGATCGTCATGTCCGGATTCGTCTCTGGGCTGGTCATATCGAATTCGATCCGGCCGCAAATCACGTCATCGACGACGACTTTTTCGCGCGCGAAGCGAAAACGAATGGAGCCCGCGTCGTCATAGACTCGATCGGTGGCGCGCAGTTTATCCAGGTAGTTTTGATAGACCGCTTCGCGCTCACTCTGAAAGTACGGGCCAAAATTGCCGCCCGCTTCCGGGCCTTCATCCCAATCGAGCCCGAGCCAGCGGAGGCCAACGTAAAGGGCACGCGCGGCTTCCTCGGTGTTGCGCGCGCGATCGGTGTCTTCGACGCGCAAGACGAGCGTGCCGCCGGTGTGTTTAGCGTAGAGCCAGTTGAATAACGCCGTGCGCGCGCCGCCGATATGGAGATAGCCAGTGGGTGACGGAGCGAAACGGACGCGAACGGCGGAAGACATGGAAGCGCATTCTATCCACGGATTGACAGAGATGAAACACGGATCGGCCTTCCTGTAGCCGCTTCGCTGTGCAAAGCGCCAAGAAATCGGATATTCAATCACGCGTTCCGCAACGCTTCGCATAGCGAAGCGGCTACAGGATCAGCATCACACGCTGGCGAGCGGCGCTTCGGCCGGACCGGCGATCACTTTGCCTTTCGGGTCGAAACGCGATCCGTGGCAGGGACAATCCCACGTCTCTTCCGCCTGGTTCCAGCGCACGATACAACCCAGGTGAGTGCAAACGGCGGAATGCTTCGTGACCTTCCCGTCCGCATCGCGATACGCCGCGATCTTTTCCCCCTTCAATTTCAGGATCTTTCCCTCGCCTGGCTTCAAAGAACGGACTGATTCGCCTTCCGGTTCCGAGAAGCGGCTCTTAATCAAATAATAAGGATAGTCTTTGTTTTCGCGCAGATAATCCCAGGCACCGCCTTTGATCTTCTTGCGCTCGACCTCGAACAGATCGGTCCACGGATTTTTCACGCGGGTCGCCCAATCGCGCGCCATCATTGCCGTCACGGTTCCGTAAGTCATTCCGTTGCCGGAAAAACCGGTGCCAAGAAACTGCCCCTCCGCATTTTCGCCGATGAAAGGAAGTCCATCATTAGTTTCGATCACCTGGCCCGACCACCGGTGATCGATCTCAGCATTGGGCAGCAATTCCATCACCGAATCTTCCAGCCGTCGAAAGCAGACCTCGGTATTAGCGACCTGCCCGGTCTTGTGATCTTCGCCGCCAAAAATCGCGTAATCGTGGTCCGCCCGCCGATCGACCCGTACATAATTGTAAGGATCGTTCGTGTCCCAGAACGAGGCGATGGGCACACCGCCGCGCGGCAGCTTCGCTCCGATCACGTAGCTCGTATAAAGCGCGAGCTTGGTTTGCAACAAGGTGGCGCTTGCCATCCCCTCCTCCCCGACGAGCGGATTGTGCGTCGCCAGGATGACCCGGTCGTAATTGATCCAGTGACCGTTTGCTTTCGCGCGATGCTTTTCCGGATCGAATGTCGCGACGGCCGTTTCCTCGAAAACGTAACTTCCTTTCCCGGGAATCGCCGCCGCGAGCGCCGCCAGATATTTCCGCGGATGAAATTTGGCCTGGTTCGCGAAACGGACGCCGGGCGTCTGCATTTTCGGAACGCTCTCGAGATAAGTGGCGTCAAAGCCGAGCTCGTTCGCGAGCGCTGCGTCCTCGCGAAAACCTGCGCGCTCATCCTTCTTTCCGCCATTGACGGGAGCATGCAGATACCCGGGGACGCGGGTGAATTCGCATTCGATCTTTTCCTTCCGGACCAGCTCTTCGATCTGATCGATGGCCGCGGCGCCGGCGTCCCAGGAGGCCTGGGCGTGATCCTTTCCGAAATTCTTCGCCATCTCGGTCAAGCGCAGGTCGGTGACATGCGTCAGATGCGCAGTGGTGTGACCGGTATCGATCATCGCAAGCTGCGTTCGCTCGGCCACGGCGACCGTCAGGCCGGCGTCTTTCAGCAAATAAGCAGTCGTTAGGCCGGTGATGCCGCCGCCGACTACGAGCACATCCACGGTGACGTTTCCGGATAAAGCTGGGAACGTCCTGATCCTTGCGGTGTCGAGCCAATAGGGAGTCGTGTTCACGCAGAGATTACGTTTTTGCACGACGCGCAGGCGGCATTTCCTCAAGAAAAAGTTTCCTGGCGCGCCGGCGCACATGCCGGCCAAGCGGGAGATTTGTTTTCGCGGTTGCTGTTTCAGGATCGAGCAGGGCCCGAACCCGCTCGATCAATTCGAAGTCGAGATCGCCGATGCCAAGTGACTGGAGCCATTTGTGAATGATGCGGCGTTGCCAGGCCCGTGGACGCGCTCGCAGTTCCTGCACGTCGAGCTGCCCGGATTTCGATTCTGTTGAGTCAACCATGCTCTCGAGCCAGTCGGCCTCGTCCGCGGCGATGATCGCCGCGCGCCAGATGCTCGCGCGTACTTTCCGGCCCAGTTGTTTCTCGATGTATGGGATCAGCCGGCGTCGCACCCGATTGCGGACAGGCCCCAGGCTCTCGTTGCTGACGTCCTCACGGAACTTCACTCCTCGCGCCTTTACGTACCGATCGATTTCCTCGCGCCAGATGCCCAGAAGCGGCCGAACAATCCGGAGTTCCGTCCCCAACACGGGGCGAGAGCTGACCTCCCGCATTCCGCCCAGGCCCGACGGACCGGCGCCTCGAAACAAATTCATCAGAAAAGTTTCGACGAGATCATCCGCGTGATGTCCCAGGAAAATTGTGCAGCAACGGCGACGGCGCGCAACGCGGGCAAAGAATTCATAGCGCGCCATCCGCCCTGCCGTTTCGATTGATTGCTTCGAATCGCGGGCAAGCGCGGCCACATCCATTTCGCCCAATTCAAAAAGACAATGAAGCTTGCTGGCCAGACGTTCGACGAAGCGCGCGTCGGCTTTGCTGGAGCGTCCTCGCAGTTGATGATCGAGATGGCAGACAATGAGCCGCCTGTAACCCAACTCGATGAGTTGATGCAGGAGAGCAATGGAATCGCGTCCACCCGAGACGCCGATGAGATAGCGCGCATCCTGCGGAAACTGCTGAAAAATCTTCAGCTGAAAACCGGAATGAGGTGCTGAACGTCGCGGCATTCTTTGAGTGTAGAGGCGCTTGTGCCAAGCGCCTA
>JBEEHO010000022.1:0-4204 GCA_041167425.1 Verrucomicrobiota bacterium
TTTTCCTGAGCCGATAGGCCCGAGAAATCCGAAGATCGAGCCGCGGGCGATCGAAAAGCTGACGTGATCGAACGCGGTGAAATTGACGAACCGCTTCGTTAGGCCGTCGCACTCGATCATCGCGTCCATCTTGTCAGTGACAGATTCCCCGACTGCGCCCGGAATGACAAAAACGTTTCGTCAGGCCATCGCATCCGTTTCATTTTCCAACGTTCGGAAAAAAGACATCGGCGGACATGCCCGCGCGCAGTTTGTCTTCGTTGTTCTCCAATCGGATCTTGATTCCGAAAACCTGCCTGATGCGGTCTTCCACGGTCTGGACGTTGCGCGGAGTGAATTCGGCCTGGCGATTAATCTGCTCGACGACGCCGGGGAAATCCTTCCCGGGAAACGAATCCACCCGCACCCGGACAGCGTCGCGGAGTCGGATCAGGCCGAGCCACGGTTCCGGCACATAGACGCGCACCCACAAATGCTGGGGCAGAATGAGCGTGGCGACCTCGCGGTTGGCCGCGAGCACGTCGCCCACTTTCACGCTGAGCACTTCCAAAATCGAATCGGTCGGCGCCAGAATTTGCATCTCGCGCATTTGCGCATCCATGTCCGCCAGCTGCGCGCGCGCCTGTTCCACGCGGGCTCGCGCGGCGCCGATGTTTTTTTCCTGCGCTTTGGACGCACTCATGGCACGCTCGGCTTCGTTCGAAGAAACGGTTCTGCTCTTCAGCAGCTCCTGCTGGCGCTGGGCATCGGCCCGCAGAAATTCGAGCTGCGCGCTTTGCGCTTCGACATCATGCTCGGCCGTGTTGATCTGGGCCGCCGCCAGATCGCGCCGTGCTTTCAACTCCGAGGCTTCCAGCTGAACAATGACGGCGCCCGCTTTGAGCATGTCCCCTTCCTGCGCGAAAATCTTCTCGACTCGCCCGCCCGACCGCGGCGCGACGTGCACCTCGTCGACTTCGATCGTGCCGGAGACCGCGTTGTTCTTTTTCTGACAGCCGGCGAAGAGAATGAGCGCGACCCACGCGGCCACGCGAAAAGTTCTTTGGAACCGAAACGGAGTCGCAAACGAGAGGCGCATCGATCGAAGGAAAAGTGGCGCGACATTATGCGCCGGAAACGCTAGGAAAGGAAATGGCTGGTTACTCTGGCACGCCGCTGGCGCAAAAGCTCGGAATCAAGGCCGGACAAAAAATTGCGGCGATCGGTGCTCCGGTCGGCTACCGAAATTTACTCTCGCCGTTGCCAGAGAAAGTTTCGCTTACCAGCGAGCTCAAGACAGGCGCGGCCTTCGTCCACTTTTTTGTCTCCGAGCGGAATGTTCTGGAGAAAGAGCTGAAGCGGATGCGCAAACTAATCGCGGATACCGGGACGCTTTGGGTTTCGTGGCCGAAAAAATCCTCGGGCGTCCGGACCGACGTGACCGAGGACGTCATCCGGGAAGTGGCAAAGCCGCTCGGGTTCGTGGACGTAAAAGTTTGCGCGGTGGACGAGACGTGGTCCGGATTAAAGCTGATGATCCGGCGGGAAAATCGGCGCTGATTCGCCTAACGAGTCGAGGCCGTGGCCGATGGCGTCTCCGCGATGGCATACACGCGCATCGGCTTCTCCACCCCGCGCACCATCTGCGGAGGCAAGTCTTCCAATGCGGTTTTCTCGCCCAGATGCTGCGCGGTGGCCTCGGTCAAAAGCAACGAACGATGAACGGTCTTGGTCAGTCCCTCGATCCGCGAGGCGATGTTCACCGCGCTGCCAATCGCGGTGAACTCGAGCCGCTCGGGCGAACCGATGCTGCCGACGATGGCCGGGCCCGTGTGAATGCCGATTCCGATCGCGATCGGATCCCGCTGCTCGCGTTGGAGATGGGCGTTGAGTTCCGCCAGAGCGGAAAGCATATCCCGCCCGGTGGCGAGCGCTTCGTCCGCGTGATTGGCTCCATCCGCGCTGATGCCAAAAAGCGCCATGAAGCCGTCGCCGAGAAATTTGTTGATGATCCCGTTGTGACGCGTCTCCACGACGCTGACCATGACGCGCAAAAATTCATTGAGCATCCGAACCGTTTCGCCGGGCGGCAGATTTGCGGTCCGCTGGGTAAACGAGCGGATGTCGACGAACATGATCGTGATGAGTTGTTCGACTCCGCTGAGACCGGGATCGCGCGCAAGAATTTGATCCGCGGTCTTCCGGCCAACGTGCAGTCCGAAAGTTTGGCGCAATTTTTCCTTCTCCCGCAACTCGTGAAGCATGTGGTTGAACTCCGCGATGAGGAGTCCGAATTCATCCGCCCGCGGCAGATGGACATTCGTATCGAGCCGGCCTTCCGAGACGCCTTGAGCGGCAGCACGCAATTGATCGATCGGCTCCGAAACGAGCCGACCGATCATCACGGCGGTGCACAGGCCGAAAGCGACCCCGACGGTGCCGACAAAAACGGCGAACCAGGCCGGATCGGTTCCCGGCGCGGGAGGTGCGAAGCTCAAAAGAAGGAGGGAGCCGATCGGACAAATGCCCGCGGAAATCGCCCAGAGTAATCCGCGTCCGCGAAGCGAGAGCGCCCGTCCGCCGGGCGTGAGATCAGCGCGGGCATCACGAAAGAGCGCGGGGAAAAGTCCCCAGTGACTCGCTAACTCGACCAGAAAGAAACTATGCGTGACTGAGATGAAAGCGGAGACAAGAAACGAAATCGGCAAATGCCAGAGCAACCGGTGATCGAGCGGGCCCAAAACACCGAGTGAGATAAGAAAAACGGGAACGCAGAGGAGCCAGGCCGCTCCGGAGATCTCTGCGATTCGCCACGGAAGATTGATGATTCGCCGGCGCGCCTGCACCAGCGCCGCGGCATCCGGCTCCATGCCGGCCGCCATCATGCGGACGACCGACCCGATCGAAAAAACGTGTCGCAGCCAAAGAAACATCGCGATGGGATAGACAATCGCGTTGTAGAACACGCAGGTCTGGAGAAAGCGCGCCTTGAGCGCCTCGGTTCCCAACAGCGGCTCCACGACGGTGAGGTTGTACCAAATATTGAACGCGCTTCCGAGCAGCTGCGGCACCACCGGCGCCAGCGCGGTCACGATCAAGGCCCGGCGCGGCCGCGGAATTTTTAGCGGAGCGTCCATGGCCGGAAGTAATCCAACAAAATCAATTGGCCAGGGCTGGCTGCAACCGCACGTCGCACCGCGGGAAAATCGGTGAGCGGGAGGAAAACAAAACCGCTTCGGAGCGGCCGGAAGAAGTCGTCCTGATGACTCGGCAAAATGTAGCGAGGATGTAATTGCGCGACGCTGTGCGGAACGGCGCGAATCGAATCGCCGGCAGCGACGCCGAGAATGGCGAGATCGACCGGCCGCCACCGGATGGAAATGGCATCGTCCGGCCGTCCCCCGGAGTTGATGAAAATGCGCTTTCCGCCCATCTCGATGACGAAGGCGAGCGGATCGCCGGTAACCCAGTCGCCGATTTTTTGCGGAGGCAGGCGCTTCAACGGACCATTAAAGGGAACGGTCCCGAAGAGGCGATCATGCTGCGCCGACAGGACGTGGATGACGGCGTTCCCCACAAATTCGGTCTGGCCTCCATGCACCACGCGAGTCTGGCGCGCGGAGACGCCAAGGGATTCGGCAATTTCTACGCTGGTGGGCGAAGCGATCAACTTTGCTCCGGTCACGCGCACAATCTGGGGCGCATCGTAGAGATGATCGATATGTCCGTGAGTGACGAGAACGGCATCGATTTTCGGATGATCCCGGAGCCACTGAGCGATCAATTGCGGCTGAGGAAGCGGGCGGAGTTTCAACGCGACCCGAAACAAATTCTGCCGTGAAAAATAGGGATCGACCAGGAGCGTGGTCTCGCGCGACTCGAATAAATATGCGTTTGTCCCGAGATAAGTAATCCGGACGCCGCTGCGGGGCGGTGCAGAAATCGTCGACGGCGAATCACCCTTGATCAGTTCGGAATATTTTTCGAGGCCACCCAGCGCCGGGCTCGCCCACACGCAGAGGCACAGGAATAATAGCGCCTTCAATTCAACGTCGATAATTAGTCGAGGGGACCGAATGCGGAAGCACAATTATCCGGCTCTTCTGCGCGGATTAGACAAGGCTCTCCGGAGCGTGAAGAATCAGCAGATGAGCAGACGCGTTTTCGATCACATCGATCTTCGGGTGAGAAATCGCGCAGCCGCCCAGCGCTTTTACGCGCAAAT
>JBEEHO010000023.1:0-3050 GCA_041167425.1 Verrucomicrobiota bacterium
GGGTCGAGAAACACCACGGCGCGATGGCTAGCCCAGTCAATTCCGCTTGCAAGCCACGCCTGAAGCGCGGCGTTAGCATCGCCTTCCCTTATGGTTATGTTCCGCTGCGAGTTATATTCGGTTTTAAGCGCATTCAGTTCGGCAATCCGCTGCGCATCGCGATCAACAAAAACATATGCGGTAAATGGGTTGGCGATGTCCAGCGCAACACGCGGAGACCCTTTCAAAAACTCTGTTTCAGCCTTGTCGGATTCCAGATCAGGACCGAATAGTCTCGGTGACTCGTCTGCTTTCTCTTTAGTCCTAACGCGTGACAATCCCGGTCCAGCAAACGCGTCTACGAAAATCGTGCCACGCAACCAATGTCCCTGCTTTTTCAGCACGGTGGTGTAGAAGCTGAGATATTGCCCAAGGGCATCGAGCTTTTCTTTGGCCCATGGGCCGACGCTCTGATCTTTTGGCTTCTTCGTCATTCAGCCGCGACGGTATAGGTTCGGGCGGGGCTCGGAAATTCATCCCACTCACGGCCGTCCAGCTCGCGGCCACCGGATTTCGGCCGGAGGCCGCCCCACTGCTTAAAGAAAAATGCGACGCCTTGTTCAAGGCATTGATCCCGTATCTCTCGGACCCAGTCCGGCTGCATCGGACGGGCACCGGGACCGCTCTCACCGCCGACAATCACCCAATCAATGCCGTCTAGGTTGAGAGCGCCAACATCAGCAATAAGGGGCTCGATAGACAGAAAGCGAACACCTGCGGGCGCGTCTTGAAGGTGCTGGATACGTGATTTCCGCTTGGCATCTTCAACAGAAACGCCACACCAAATGTGCGATGGACCACGCATGTTTCCGTATCTGGCACGAAGGAAGCTACGCATGATTGACGAGCGTTTCGTCAACAGCTGAAACGTGTGCCAATCAGCTCGTTCCATGGTGTCGAAGACCCTCCCGGTGAATTCCTTCGGAACCTTCTTATGGAAGAGATCGCTCATTGAGTTCACGAAAATCATTCGTGGTAGCCGCCAGTGTAGCGGCTGCTCCAGCCTTTCTGGTCGAAGCGTGAGATCGAAGCCTGTCTCAAATGGGTGGCCAGGTGTCCCCCGGAACCGCTCAGAAAAGCGCTCCGCATAGCAATGTTCACACCCTGCGCTCACCTTCGTGCAGCCCGTCACGGGATTCCACGTCGCATCCGTCCATTCGATCGTCGTTCCGTAGGCCATTCTGCGCTCTAAAAACAAATCAGGAACATACCATAAAGTAGATAGCCGAAAAAGGGCAATTCCATCACCTGTGGGAGTCGAGGTCGTCCTCCTTCCGTGAGCCGCCTATTCGTCCAACAGCAGCGGCGAACTCGCATCCCTCATCATCGAAACTTTCTCCACCCGGTACTGTGTCCCTACAACGTCCATGGTAATTAACGTCTTGCGGAGCAACATCTGGTCATCCCAAAACCAGTCAGCAATGACGTCGGCCTTGAGCGGCAAGGTCGAACGCAGCTGTCGCATTCGTTTCTCCCAATTCCCCTCTTTCGTTAATCGGGTCGACACCTCCGATAGCATGCCGGCAGCCAAATCCGGAATGGCGCACAGGTCCTCATAGTCGTGTACGTCTGAGTCTTGCCCGGTCGTGTTGAGGCGAAACGTTCCCATAGGATGGGATAAGTAGAACGATGAGAACCGTGCAACAGCCTGTAGTGCATCGTCATGCCGCGTGTCGTTCGCAACGAACTCATCTTGGTCTGTAATCCACGTGACATTCCCGTAAGAGCGCGACCAAATCGAAAGTAGGATTGCGACAAATTGGACCTTCCGCATCATTGCTTCAAACGCGCGCGGATTCCACGTTGCTTTGAGGCCGAATGCACGCCGCAAATCGTCTGCGGTACCTGGAATTGTCGAAAGCCACTTCTTTTTCTTGTCGACCGCAATCGCAACGAGGTGTGCATCAAGATTCGCCGCTGCGGAGAGAAATGGAACTAGCGCTTCTTGGCGGAGGCGGTCATCGAGCCGTTTATAAGACATAACTCGAGAGCTATGAAGGATGCTGCGTGCCGATCGCACAGCCGAAAACCAGTGATTTGCTCCGCCTCTGACAACTAAGTAACAATAGATTAGATGCGTGGCCGCTCGATGTTCACCGCCATAGTCGGAGGCAATTAGCAGTTGGCCGCTTTCGCGTGGTTTGGGCTCTCCTGCTCCGACAATCTTCTGGATTGAATAGCCCCAAGGCCAGAGACGCCGAACATGGATATTGAGCGGTGTCAGCAAGCGCCAGCGTTCAACGTACGGAAGTTGTGGAATTACGGCCATAAGTTACGAGATCACTCGAAAAGCGATTTAGGTCCATGACAAATCGGAGTGAGCCAGGCAGAGCGCCAAACACCGAATCGGACAGCTGCGATCGATTACCCCACCACCCGCTGAAACCGCGCGGCGAAAAATCCGTCCAGCCCGGCAAGGCGCGGCTCGTGGTGCGGCCAGGCGTTCGGCAGTGTGCGCATCGTGCGCTCCGCCGTGACGAACTCCGCCGGAATCGGGTCCTGCGGCGTGATCGGCGCCAGGCGGAGATCGGGGTTGCGGCGCAAGAGCGCCGGGACGTGCGCCTCGCCTTCCTCGGGCTCGAGCGAGCAGCTGCAGTAGACGAGGCGGCCGCCCGGCGCGAGCATCGTCGCGGCGCGGTCCAGCATGCGGATCTGCAGGGCGACGAGCGTCTCGATGTCGCCGGGACGCTTCGACCAGGCAACATCCGGATGGCGGCGGATCGTGCCGGTCGAGGTGCACGGCGCGTCGAGCAGGATCGCGTCGAATGGGCCGCTGGAATAGGTGGTCGCATCGGCGACGATCACCTCGGCCGCCAGGTGCAGGCGTTCGAGATTTTCGGTGAGGCGGCGCAGCCGCTCCGCCGACTTGTCGAGCGCGGTTACCTCCGCACCCGCGGCGGCGATCTGCGCGGTCTTGCCGCCCGGGGCGGCGCAGAGATCGAGAATGCGCTCGCCGGCGCGCGGCGCGAGCAGATGCACGGGCAGCGCGGCGGCGGCGTCCTGCACCCACC
>JBEEHO010000024.1:0-10872 GCA_041167425.1 Verrucomicrobiota bacterium
GTAAACTTCGCCGGGGAGCTGGAAGGCAACCTGAGCGGGATATCGAATAATATCCACACGAAGATGGTCGCCAACATGGCCACCTTCACCAACCCGCCGGAACCCATGCCGGCGTTCGACGGAATAATCGGCGCCTGGGACCTGGCGCTGGAGCAGGCGCAAAATGGAGGAAGCGACCGGATCACGGCCAAAAGCAATGCCCGTGATGCGCTCGAGGCAGCCCTGCGCAAGCTGGGCGGTTACGTCAACACGGTGGCCGATGGCGATCTGGCCAAGATCGAGCTGAGCGGGTTCCCCAGCTACGATACCAATCATCCACAGGCAGGTCCCGTGGACTTCGTCCCCCAAAACGTGCGCGCGGAACGCACCCCAGTGTCCGGCCAGGTAATCGTGAAGTGGAAGGGTGACGGCTCGCGCGCCGTGTATGAAGTGCAAATCAACCCGAGCGATCCCAACGTGGCGGCCAACTGGAGCTACAAAGGATCCTTCACCGGAGGCAAAGCGGAGCTCTCGGGCTTCACACCCGGCGCCACAGTCTGGTTCCGAGTGCGCAAGATCGGCACCAAAGGCGAGACAGGCGGCTGGAGCGATCCTGCTTCCATCATGGTGACCTGATGCGTAGATTTTCCAGCGGGGTGGGAAACGGAAGGGCGGGCTGCTGGGGTGGCTCGCTCTTCTTGCCTCAAAAACACCGGCGGTTTCTCCGCTTTGGATTGCCGAAAAAGATAATCGGCAAAAGGACGGCTGCCACGGCCGCGCCGCTGCCGCCGTTGTACCATGAGTTTCCGTCAAAGGGTGAGCCGTGAGAGCCGATGGGGAAAAAGCGTGTGACCGGGTCTGATCTGGCGGCACCGCCTTTCTAAAACCGTTGCGGCGCGCAGCGGGATCCACGGAACGCGCCACCTCCCCGGGAAGCGGACTGAGCGCGACCGAGTTTGCAGCGGTCGATGCCAGAGCCTGGACTAATTCGTCGAGACGGGCGCCTTGGCCACGGTGACCTGCGCCTTCTCCGGCTGTGGCTCGTGCCATTGCCAGGAAAAGACGCTGCCACGGAACGCGCGATGCACCTTTTCGAAATCCGCTTTCAGGGCCGTGGCACGAAAGCGCAATTGTGTATCCGGCAGATTCAAATAAAGGACGCTGGTCTGGAATTCGCGGCCAAAAGCTTCGTACCCCACCGTGACTTCGTAGGTTTCATGACCGTTGACCAGGATTGGATTCTTTTCCTCGGTCACGATTGCCGCCTTTGCGCTTCCGGGAGGAATGGACGAGAGAGTTTTCTGCTGCAGCGCCTTCATCGTCTCATCATTGAAGTCTTGCGGAGCAGGCAAAGAGGATTGGTCGATATCCGCCTGCGCTTGCGCAAGATTGGGAGGCGTGAACCGGATATGGCTCGAGTCGCCCGAGTACTTCCAACCTGCCGGTTGCTCATAGCTGATCTGTTTCCCGTTCTCGTGAAAGATCAAGAAAGGAAACTTCAGGCCATCTAATACGGTTTGACCTGTTCCCGGAGTGAAATCGACGGCAGCTTGCGCGGCGATCGCGGCGACCATTGGAAGTAGAAGAAAGGAGAGTCTTGCTTTCATTTGACTAAGGTTGTTCTAGTACTGCAGATACCAGCGCTGCTGCTGAAGGTAAGCAACAGTGGATACGTAACCCGGGACCGTCACGGGGTTTCCGGTCGCGTCGATGCTCAATTTGTCATCGAAATACCAATATTGTTTCGGAGCGGTGTAGGTGTTACTCGCGTTTGTCCCCCACGATCCGGTGGCTTGCGTGCTCGCATACAGCCCGAGCATCGAGCCGTAGTAAGTAAACGTCGCGTTCGGGGTCGACCAGTCTTCCAGGAAACGGACGAAGTTTTCGCCGCCGCCGCTATAGTTCGTTCCGTTGGCGCCGGTCGGAACATTGCCTGCCATAAGCGCCGCGTTGACTGTAGTGTTGCTGGCCACTCGTGAATTAAGGCTCAAGGCGGTATTGGCGTCGTTCCAGTTATTTGAGAGAAGGGTGACCGCATCCGCCATAACCGCCGCGGGCTGCCGGGTGTAACCCGTTGCGTCCGGGTCGGCTGGATTTCCCGTATTGGAAGGTGGCTGCACGCTTGCAGTTTTTCCGCTGTTGAAATCCCCCTGGATGTAGACCGGGTTATCGCTCGCGATCGTTATCCCGCCGCTCGGCAGGGCTGCGGCGTTCTTGATTCGAATGGCGCGTTTCGTTGAGCTGCTCCCGCTCGTGTCGGTGATGTAGATAATGCCGTTCCACCCCTTAGTGGCGTTAGTGGGGTACTTGGTCATGAACTGGGCCACGTCAAAATCAACCACGCGAACCGCTGCCGCCTCTCGGTAGTCTTGAACCGTATGGTTGGTGCTGATGGAAGCAGTCGCGGCGGTGGCGGCAGTCCCTCCTGTGCCGCTGTTGGATTGCCCGGTCACGTTCGAACGAGAGCCGCTGATAGCGTCGCCTTGGTACACGGTCATGTCGTTATTGGCATCGATGCTGATGACGATGCCGGCTTGGTTGTAGATGCGCTGGTCCTTGAATGGGTCGGTGGAGGTGCTGCTATAAGGTGAAACCGGTCGTTCGATCATTTCATGGTAACCGGTGGCATCCGAATTCGTGGAATCGAACTTCGTCGTATCCCAGCCGAAGGGAGCATAAAATTGCTCGTGCCCCGGCGGAAGGCTCGCGTCAGTGTTCGGCCCCGCGACGTTGAACTGTGGGTTGGTGACCGTGTGGGGGCCGTCGTTCGGATCGTAGCCAAGAGTGTAGTTACCCTGGTAGGTAAGACGATCGGTGAGAGTAAGGGTGGATGTCGGCGTGATGGTGGAGTCGGTGCTGCCATTGCCAATATACATGTTGCCGTTGGTGTGCACCCAGCCGTTCAAGGTGAGATTTGCTTCCGGGTGGAGTTCAAGCTCGCCGTTATAAAGCATCGCCCAGTTCCACGGTGAGGTATAACGCTTCTCAAAGATCCGGCGGACCTTCGCTGTAAGTGAACCCATGACGGCCGGAAGAGTAACGTCTGCGCTAGCTAAATAAAAATAGCTAAATGTCCCAGTGCCGGGTCCCGTGCAGTAGGAAGGTGCTGTCGCGGGATCGAGAGCACTGACCGGTGGGTTATCCGAGCTGAGTGTCACCAAGGGATCAACGGCCTGGACCTTGTAGTTACTGATCGTAGCGCCCGGGAATGAGGGAAAGTTAGTCGAAGTCGGGACCGGGATGTCAGAAAAATAGTTCGTGGCAGGATTCTGCGTCGTAGCACTCCGGCATTTTTGCCGCCAGGCCGCGAACGCCTGGGACACGCACCCGTCCCCGATCTCAACCGCGTTATTAAAAATGCGGTCTCTCTGCGCGTTGCGGGAAACTCCCGACGTGTACTCGACTGCCACACCGACGAAGCTTCCCACGAGAAGCATGGTTATGAGCGAAAGCAGGACTGTGTTACCAGATTCGGAATTCTTCATGTTTCTGATGTTGCTATTGATAAACGCAGAGCTTGGCCCGGTAGGGAACGGAACCAGCCAGAAGCGTGTTGACCGACTTGAAGTGCCGGTTGGTGTAATGACTATCCTCGGTGCTTAAGTTAACTCCGACGTACTGACTGGTAGCTTGTGTAAAGGGAGTGGCCGGCTGCCCGTACTTAGTTGGGTCGGAGTTGATGATGTTGCGCGCGACGACCACCGGCCAGCTCACGCCGGAAGGAGGGGGAGCGCTGGAATAGAGGTGCAACTCTCCATTCTCCACCACATAAGCCCAGCGCGAGGTGTAATAGCAAATATAGATCGGGCCATTCTTCTTCGTTTTAAAGCGCGTCTCGAGCGCGTTCGCGGTCCAAATGTTGAAGTGATTAGAACCAGTGCTGGTAGCCTTTATGATGTCGTCTTCCATGTTGTAGTAGGGAAAAATCAGGCGCATCCCGACCATCGGAGTGTGGTTATTGCCCGAACCAATCTGGATCATGTCCGGAGTAGCCGGATCGTTGGTTACCTCGAAAGGACCGCCGTTCGGGTCGCCCGGGCTGCCCATCATCTGGAAAGATACTCCCGCAGAGCCGGCGGGACTCGGAGAAGGCTCAGCCCAGAAAGTGACGTTAGTGCCAGAAGGGGTCCATGACCCAGTGGGCGCGGTGGGATTGGCTGCCAAGTTGCCTGCAACGATATGCCCGAGCTGTGGGACAGAGACAGCCTCATGGATGTCGTGCAGCAGGCGATTCAGCCCGATGCGTGACGAATCGTGCGCAACGTTCTCAGCCGTATTCTTGGCGAAGAGTAAGGTGCCTGCGCGAAGCACGGCCAGGCTGGCCGTTCCCACCACTACCATAACCGCAGTGGCCACCACCATCTCGGCCAGCGTGAAAGCCGCTGTTGCCACTCGTGTTTGGAACGTCAGTCTCATTGGTCGGGAGCCCGCATCGTGTTCATGGTGATCGTGTAATTCTTATTGCGGAACTTGTAGGCGACGGTCACGACCGCCTGGCGCAGATTGAGGTTCGTGCCGTTCATAGTCACGACGGGAGCCGTGATGGTGGTGGCGATCGTCCCGGTCACAATGACCGACCCGTCTGACGGGTCTTTGTAGAGCGGGACCTGCTGCGCCGTTTGGTAAATATTGCCGGCGGCATCCGAGTAATACGGCGACCAATCAGTCCGAAGAACATTTGGGGTCGGATAACTGTTCGTAGATATATCGTACGGGCTCTTGGTCAGAATCTGATCGATCTGATTCTGAGCGAGGGTCTGTGCAGCCGTGAAGAGCCGACTGGCGGTAGCATAATAGTTCAGCTGATTAAGACCCCAAATCAGAGAGCTGGCCACAATAGCCAGCATCAATACTCCGACGCTGGCCTCCACGAGGGTAAACCCTCCTGATTGCATACGCGCCAGACGGCCGATAGATGCGAACTGGCGCTTAGGCGACAACATTATGGTTTCTATAAGCAGGTCGTATGCCGGATACCAACGAGGGGCCGGGCGGACCGCTAGTGGAATTTGATTTCGACCGCCAAACGTGGCCGGGCACCCGTTCTGCTCAATCCGCGGCATGATCCTGATGCATTCCAGGCCCAAGGAGCAGCGTGAAGCGATCCGCCAGCTGGTGCACTCGGTCCTGACCCGGGACATGGGAACCTTCAATCCGGAACGGTTTAAGGAATGGATCAAGGACGTTGATGCGCGATTTCGCAAAGTGGGATTGACCCTGCGTTTTGCCATCCGCGATCGGTCCGTTCACTTAACCATAAAAGAGATCCGTTCGGGTCGAACCGCCTTCAAATTTACTGCTTCTACGCATGTCCCCTTCGAAGATCGCGACGTCGTGATGTCGGTGGAAGAATTCGGCAAAGGCCAATAATGCGGAGGTGAATTTCGCGAGGCCCTTAGCAGCGAACTGCAAGGCGCGCCGCACCATTCCGACTTGAATCGGCCGCTTTCTTAAGCTGCCATCCGCTCAACTCGTCTCTTCGCTACGATTCAGTGTCATCCTTCGCACCATGGCAAAAAAACGCGCGCGCTCTTCGCATTGGTTAAATCAAAAGTGGTGGAAGCTGGCGCTCGCCGAGTGGATCGCCCTCGTTCTTAGCTTCCTCGTCATTGTCCTCATTTTCTGCCTCTTTGTCATTCGGCGTCAGTCACTCGAGTACCACCTCGATCACAGCTTCAGCGTGCGCGATCCCGAATTCTTCGGCTCGGCCCTGGCGCTTTCCGATCCCGTGCCCATTTCGGGCAACAAGATCGAATTGCTCGCAAATGGAGACGAATATTTTCCCGCCATGCTGCAAGCAATTCACTCCGCACAGCATACGGTTAACTTCGGGGCCTACATCCTCCACTCGGATGAAATCGGCCGGCAGTTTCGCGACGCCTTTTGCGAACGCGCCGCGGCCGGCGTGGAGGTGCGCGTCCTTCTCGATGGCATCGGCTCAGGCTGGAGTCTAGATAACTCCGATGTCAGCATGATGAAGAAGGCGGGATGTAAATTTGCCTACTACCATCCTACGGCCTCGTGGCGCGTGGATCGCACCAATCGCCGCTCGCATCGGCGTGTCCTCGTGGTCGATGGAAAAGTCGCATTCACCGGGTCGGCGGGCTTTTCGCGTAAGTGGGGAGGGCACGCTCAGGATAAGGATCACTGGCGAGATACCCAGGCACGAATCGAAGGACCGCTGGTCGCTAAGCTGCAACTGGCCTTCGAAGAACATTGGGTGAAGACGTTCGGCGAAACCTTGAGCGGCGCCGGTCAATTTCCCCCGTTGGCCAATGCGGGAGACTTAAAGGCACAGGTAGTCGCGTCTCACTCGTTTTCGATGGCGCCAGTGCCGTTAGTGCAGGCGATGGCATTTGCCTCCGCCGAGAAAAGAATTTGGATCACGAATCCCTACTGCACACCGACCAACGACCAAGTGGACCTGTTAGTTAAGGCCGTGCAACGCCATGTCGATGTCAGGCTACTGTTACCCGGCGTGAATAACGATCAGCCCATGACGAAATCGGCCGGGCGCGCCGCTTATGGCCGAATGCTGGAGGGCGGCGTAAAGATCTTTGAGTATCAGCCGGCCATGATCCATGAGAAAGCGATGGTTGTGGATGGGATGTTCTCCATGTTCGGTTCCTCCAACTTCGATGCGCGCTCCTCCGAGATCAATGAAGAGCTCGACGTAGTGGTCTACGGCGAGAAGTTCGGCCACGAAATGGAAGCCAGCTTCGAAAAAGATCTGCAACAATCCCGCGAGTATACTTTGCAGGAATTCAAGAACCGTTCCTGGTGGGAACGCACCACCGAATGGCTCATGCTTCCCTTCCGCTCTCAGCTTTAGCATACCGGCGAGCCGTACGGCCGCTCATCTTGGTGCGCTCGAGCGATTAGCCCGAGCTTTCCGCGCGCTGCTTGATCGCGCGCAGCCACATTCGCCGGATGATGTCACTCCCGGGATGGATGACGCGCCAGTAGGCAACGAAACGCCGAAGGGCGGATGGATTGTTCGCGTGAATGCGCGTCTCCGTGGAAATCGTCGATCCTCCGTGATTGTCCGGCAGGACAAGGAAGTTCATCGTGGCGAGGGCGAAGCCGGGTGGAAGGGTCTTGCGAAATACTTCAGGAGTCAGCCGCCGTCCTGGTGACTTTACTCTCGTGGGAGCGCTGACGATTGTTCCTATGACAAGCTCACGCGGGGGCTCTTCGCCCAAAAGCACAAATGACGTCTGTGTCGCTACATCGAGAATCGATTTCTCTTCGGGGGCGTCCAGGATGCTTTCTGGTCCGGACTGACCGCATCGGCGAATAGCTGTGAGCGTACGAAACAGGAATATCTCATTGGCCCGCACCGCATGTATTGCGGCGAACACTTTTTCCGGCGGGGCAGCAACCCGTATGGTATGCACTTCGCCGACCTGCCATCGCGGCATCCAGTCATCCAGCCTAGTCGCGGGTGCAGTGGTTTCGCTGTAGCTGGCGGGCAATGCCAGAACGATCACGCTCAGAAGTAACCCACCCGCCGCCACCATCGCCGCAACCCGTCGTGTTCTCAGGCCGAGAAACCGCATCGGCCAGATGAGCGAGAGCAATCCAACCAGTAGCAGGGTCAGGCCAAGATAAACCAGAAAGGAGTCGACCATTGTTCCCGCGATAAATTCGAGGGCAAACCCAACTGCAGCTAGCATGGCAGCTACCAGCCGCGTTCGAATGCCAAGAAAGCGGATCGGCCAAACGAGTGAGAGCAAGCCTGCCGCGATGAGGACGAAGCCCAGGTAAGCCAGAAAGGAATCCAACATATGGAGACGGCCTGCGCGCTCGTTGTAGCCACGGGCCTGCGGCCCGTTCCCGGGAAAGAGGACGGCCCACAGGGCCGTGGCTACAGTATCACTTCACGTTATAGATCTCGATCAGGCCTATGCCGACGCTGCCGTTCTTCCCGGCCAGGATCGCCGTAAATGGTCCAGGTGGCAGGGTGGTGAAGATTCCTGCTTCCTTCGTATTCGAAAGCGCCAGGCCGTTGGCGGTGAGCTGCCCGGCTGAGACGGCATCGTCCGTCCAGTCATCGTTCGAGATCATGATTGTGCCGTTGGCGTTGTGGAGCTCAAGGGTTGGATCGGCCAGCAGGTTACTCAGGCCGGAGCTGGCCAGGGACGGTCCTATCCCGCGCACTGCTACCCGGGTGTTATTCGGAGTGCCTCCCAGGGTGAAGCCGCCGATCATCACGTTATCCGCGGTCTGGACGAACCCGCGCGTGCTGATGTTCGCCAGTTGTGCGTCAGCCGCCTGGTCGTTGTCGTACACTTCCACCAATCCTATTCCAGTTGTTTGACCCGCCCCGGTCAGGATCGCGGTGTAATTCCCCGGTGGCAAGGTGGCCAGGATGACTGCTTCCCGATTATCGCTCGGCTGGAAGATGGTGCCCTGGATCTGGTTCTTCTGCGGGCTGTCCACCCAGTTGTCATTGAACGTGATCAACGAGCCATCCGGTCCGTGTAATTCCAGATAAGGATCGTTCAACACCGTGGCCGCCGGCACCCCGGAGTTAACCAGCGACGGCCCGAGCCCGCGCACGACCACGGCTTTCGACGTGTTCCCCGTGATGATGAAGCCGCCGATCATGACCTTGTCGCCTACGTCCACCCGCAACCGGGTCGAGATGTTGAGCGCCTTGGCGGGAGTAGGTGTAGGTGTCGCGGTTGGCGCCGGTGTAGGTGTGGCTGTTGGTGCGGGAGTAGCGGTGGGTGTAGGCGTCGCGGTTGGAGTAGGTGTAGGTGTGGGCGCGGGTTCGTTGTCCACGATGGTCACAGTGGTGGTTTGCGGTGTGCCTACGGCCGCGCCTGCCACCGCATTAAGAGTGGCCGTAAAGGTCTCGTTCCCTTCCGAAATGTTGTCATCCAGGATCGTGATCACGACTGGCTTGCTCGTGTCGCCTGGGTTAAAGGTCAGGTCGCCTGAGGCGGCGGTGTAATCCTGACCCGCTGTGGCGCTGCCATTGGCGGTGCTATAGTGCACGACCGCGGTGGCAGAGGTGTTCCCGGTCCGCGTCACGGTCAGGGTTACTGTTCCCGCGTTCTCGTTCACGCTGTAGGTGGCCGCGCTCCATTGCAGCATCGGCGCCTGGTCGACAAAGACTGATTCGTTCGGTGCGCCGCACGCTCCGGCCACGGTGTTGTTATTGGCGTCGCCACTATAGGTAGCGATCCAGTTGTAGGTCCCGAACGTTGTAGGTGTGAAGGTGGCCGAGGTGTAGTTCCCGTTCCCGTTAACCGTCACGGTCGAGGTAAAGATGGCCGCGCCGCTGCAGCTGTTATTGTTCGGGCCGAAGAGGGTGAAGGTAACTGTGCCGGTCGGAGCCACTCCACTGGCGAGGGTGGCGGTGTCGGAGATGGTCGCGCCTACTATGATGTTCGGTGAAGCTTGGGTGCTGATCGTGGGACTCGCCTTGTTCACGACAACCGATTCGTTCGCGTCGTTGCACGCGCCGGCGATGCCGTTGTTACTCGCGTCGCCGGTGTAGGTGGCAACCCAGCGATAGCTGCCCGCGGTGGCAGGCGTGAAGTTCCCGGAGTTGTAGTTGCCGTTGCCGTTCACCGCGATCGCCGCGGAGGTAAAGACAGCCGCGCCGCCGCAGCTGGCATCGTTAGGTCCGTAAAGCTTGAAGGTGATCGTGCCGGTCGGGCTTGCGCCCCCGGCGAGGGTAGCGGTGTCGGAGACGGTGCCGCCGACAGTTATTGCCGCAGAAGCTTGCGTGCTGATGGTGGGACTTAGCTTCCCGACGATCTGGCCGCCAGGCAGCGAGCCGTTGCTGGTGGCGAAGTTACCGTCGCCGCTGTAAGTCGCGGTGACGCTATGCGGACTGCCCGCCACCGTGATGGTGGAGGTGCTGGCCTGCGCGGTGCCGCCGCCGCTCAGCGCGACCGCTCCGCCAAGGTTGGTGCCATCAACGGCGAACTGCACGGTCCCGGTAGGTGTGCCCGCCCCGGGCGAGGTGACGGCGATCGTGGCGGTAAAGGTCACATTCTGTCCGGGCGTGGATGGGTTAGCCGATGAACTGACGCCGGTCGTCGTGACGGCTTTGTTCACGATCTGGCCGCCGGCCACCGATCCGTTGCTGCCAAGGAAGTTGCTGTCACCATTGTAAGTGGCGGTGACCAGATGCGGACTGCCGGTAACTGTGATCGACGCCGTGCTGGCCTGCGCGGTGCCGCCGCTCAAAGCAACGGCTGAGCCAAGGTTCGTGCCGTCGACGGTAAACTGAACCAGCCCGGTGGGCGTCCCAGCCCCAGGCGGCGCTGCTGTCACGGTCGCGGTAAAGGTAACTGATTGCCCAAACTTGGATGGGTTAACCGACGACGTCACACCCGTGCTCGTGCTGTCCTGGTTGACTGTCTGAGCAGTCGAACCATTGCTGCCGGCGTAGTTAGTATCGCCCTGGTAATCGGCCTTGATGGTATGTGGTGCGGTACTGAGCGCCGAGGTGTTGAACTGGGCCGTCCCGCTGCCGTTCAAGGCGACAGGGCTGCCGAAGTTCACGTTATCGACCAGGAACTGGACGGTCCCGGTAGGTATCGTCGTAGCCGGCGCGTTCGGCGAGACGGTTGCCGTGAAAGTCACGCTCTCGCCAGACACCGTCGGACTCTTCGAGGTGCTCACCGCCATTGCCGTCGTCCCCTTGGTCACTGTGACTGACTCGTTCGCATCGCCGCACGCTCCGGCTGCGCCGGCGTTGTTCGCGTCACCGCTGTAACTCGCCACCCAGTTATAGGTCCCGGCTGCCGTCGGCGTAAAGGTGGCGGACGTATAGTTGCCGTTGCCGCTCACTGGTTTCGATGAGGTGAAGATCGGCGTCCCGGCGCAGGTGCCATTGCCCGGACCGAAGAGCTTGAAGGTCACTGTTCCAGT
>JBEEHO010000025.1:0-4153 GCA_041167425.1 Verrucomicrobiota bacterium
CGACCTACGTTTCGATCCACTCAAGATCCGATACAACGGTAGCTCGCGAGATGATGATTACCGGGAGAGGTCCGACATTCTTCTCTCGTTCGACTTTACGAGTTTCTTGCACGGAGAGCAGATTCAGCCACTTGCACAGCTGCCCACTGGCAGATACCAGTTTTCCGTCGAACTGTCGGAGGTGGGAAGATTATCTGCGACGTTTACGTTACGCGACCACTGGCACGAGCTCCCGAAGATCGAGGGGTAACTAGTCAGGCGATCCAGCGAACTCTGAAAGCGTTGATGCCTGGAATCCACCTTATGAAATTCTACCTTCCAGGCATATGCATCGCGACGTTTGCGTTCACGGCCATTTGGCCGGCAGAGGAGAAGCAGCAGGCTCGTCCCGATTGGGCGCATTTTTTCAAGGATGCGGACGTCGAAGGGACAATAGTAGTGGCAGATGAGCGGACGGAGGGCGCGGCCACGGGAATCCATGACGAAGCGCGCTCGCGAAAACGCTACCCGCCGGCCTCGACCTTCAAAATCCCTCATGCCTTGTTCGCGCTCGACGCCGGAGCGGTTCGCGATGAGTTCCAAACCTTCAAATGGGACGGCAAGGTCAGAGACATCGAGACTTGGAACCGCGACCAGGACCTGCGCTCTTCGATGCGTTACTCGGTGGTGTGGGTGTATCAGCGGTTCGCGCGAGAGATCGGCCTGGAACGGGAGGGACAATACCTGCGCAAAATCAACTATGGAAACGCCGATCCTTCCGGAGCCGATCCATTTTGGGTGGATGGAAATCTCCGCATTTCAGCCGAAGAACAAATTGCCTTTCTTCGCCGTCTCTACCGGAACGATCTGCCCTTTCGAGTCGAGCATCAACGCCTGGTCAAAGACATCATGATCGTGGAGGCGGGGCGCGACTGGATTCTGCGCGCCAAGACTGGCTGGAGTGGAAAGGTGGGCTGGTGGGTGGGCTGGGTCGAGTGGCCGACTGGCCCCGTCTTTTTCGCACTTAATATCGACACGCCCAGGAGATTTGAAGACCTGCCAAAAAGAGAGGCCGTGGTGCGGGCGATTCTACGTTCGATCAAGGCATTGCCCTCCACGTCCTCCAACTGACGTCGCATAACCCATTTCAATGAGCCGCACTAATCGAAAGCCACTGTCGCGTTTCCCGCTGGATGCCGCAGTCTAAGACAGGCAACCGCTTAACGTTTCCACTAGACGCGCTCCGGGAGCGGGGCGATTCTTCCGCCATGCACTCAACTCGATCAACGCTCGTTATTCTCGCAGCCCTCGTCCTGAACGCGTCGCTGCTCTTCGCCCAGGAAAAAAAGCCGCGGGTCAGTCCGCATGAGACCGTGAACGCCACGGTCGGTGAGGCGAAGATCACGATCGTGTGCGGAAGGCCTTACACGAAAGATCCCAAGAGCGGGGAGAAGCGCAAGATCTGGGGCGGGCTCGTTCCTTACGGCAAGGTCTGGCGGATGGGGGCCGACGAAGCCACGCTTCTTACCACCGACAAGGCGATCTCGATCGGCGGGACGGCCATTGAGGCTGGCACTTACTCGTTATACCTCCTGCCCGCGGAAGAGGGCGCGAAGTTAATTGTAAACAAGCAAACGGGCCAATGGGGGACCAAGTACGATGAGAGCCAGGATCTGGTTCGGATCGACTTGAAAAAGCAGACGCTCGACGCGCCGGTGGATCAATTCGCGATCGCCGTGGAGAAGACCGCGGCTGATGGCGTGTTGAAGCTGACGTGGGAGAACACCCAGTATTCAGCCGCGATCGCGGTAAAGAAGTAAGGAAGCTCACGGGTGACGAGCCGTAAGATCGTCGACCTCTGACTTCTGACCTAGTCCTAGGTCATCAGCATTACTGCAATCTTATGAGCGTTGGTCATAGGTCTGCGGTCTAAGGCAAACAGGAGGCCTGTTACTAAAACTAACAGGCTAAGACGCTGAAATAGCATTTCTGCTCTGCGAAAGGCTGCCGGAAATGGATGCAATGTCACGTTGCTCGCCGTTTCCTGATTCTCGGCCCAAAGCCTGCCCGCCCTGGCGGGTTGTCTTTGGAACGGAGGTGGTATGCGGAAGCTGAGCTTTCTGGACAAAGCGCGTTGATTCGTTTTGCCCGAAGCTCACCTCGCGGCGTTGTCGTTCGGCTTGAGCGAAGCGACAATCGTCTCGAAGCGACGATCACCGCGTAAATCGTCCCATTCTGGACCGAGTAACTCGCCATAGGACGGGCCGTAGGGGACCTTGGCGATCTGCGAAAGTAACTCAATCGCGCGATCGTGATCACCAGTCACCATGCAGACTTCAGCCAGGGCCTCCACCGCACCGGGACCGGCAACGGCGTCGCGGGAGATCGGTTTCAGGGCGACCGCTTTTTCAGCTAGTTGCAGCGCCTCTCCCTTGTCACCCAGATAGGCACGAATTTTCGCCAGCCGAGAAAGGAGATCTACATCTTCGGGCCGGTTCTGTGAATCCGTCTCAGCGTGCTCACGCATGGTGGTGAAAATAGATTGGGCTTTCGCCAAGTCGCCTGCACGGCGCGCGGCCATCCCTTCCATGAAGGAGAGAGCTACCTGAATCTCCGCGATAACGTTTTCCTGCTTTCGGACCGCCGCCAGTTGCGCCATCTCCGGGTAATTGCGATCGGAAAAAGCCACTTCAACTTGTAACACTGAGGTGATTCCGCTTGGATCCCAGCCTGGAGGCAGGGCCACGAGCCGGGCGCGGGCCGTCTTCACATCGCCGCGGGCCAGGGCAGTCGACACTTTTGCGGCGAGGAAGTAACCAGGTCGGTTCGGAAAGGCGGCGATAGCAGCGTCGGCCACCTCGTCGGCCTTCTTATAATCGCGTAAGCTGAGATATAGATCCTGCAATCCATTCGGGTAGTTTGGTGATTTCGGATCCAACTCCCGCGCCTTCTCCCAGTAGCGCACCGCGTTGCTCCAATGACCGCGCCTTCGCTCCACCAAAGCAATGCCAAGCAATATTTGCGAGTTGCCTGGCAACGCTTTCGCGGCTTTCTCGATTAATTCGGCTGCGCGATCCAAATCGCCCATGCGTTTATACTCCGTTGACTGTGCGAAATACGTCTCTCCCGCCTCCGGCGCGGTTCTGGTCGCTTCTTTAAGAGCCGCTTGCGCTCGCGCCAGCCGGGCCGGGGTGCGGTCCACCCAGTCATAGAGATTAAGGTTCCAATGGTAGAGAAGGCAGTAGGCCAAAGCAAAGTTTGGATCGTCAGTGACCGCCCGATCGAGCAGCTCGATCGCGCGGCGGTTATCGCCTTCCCAGTCAGTAGAAATGGCGATGTTATCGAGCAACTGCTTCGCGCGAAGGTAAAGATCGTAGGCGACCAGGTTAGTCGTAGGCTTCTCTTCTATTGCGGCCCTGGCCTGGGGTGAGATCTGGGCGTGCAACTGCTGTGCGATTGTTTGCGCAATTTCACTCTGGACGGCAAAGATATCCTCCAACGGGCGGTCGTAGGTCTTGGCCCAGACGTGGGTATCGCTGCGGGCATCAATTAATTGCGCGATCACCCTCACCTTACCAGCGGCACGCTGCACGCTTGCTTCCAGCAAATAAGCAACACCGAGCTGGGCCGCGATTTGGTGGAGATTACGAGTGGCGCTGTCCTTATACTGAGTCACGCTCGAGCGGCTGATGACTTTCAGGTCGGCGATGTGGGACAGGTCAGTTAGCACTTCATCCTGCATGCCGTCAGCGAAGAAAGCGTTCTCTTTGTCGCTGCTTAGGTTCACGAACGGCAGGACCGCAATGCTTTTCGACAAAATCTTTTCAACGATTTCGGGCCGAAATGAAAATCGCTGGTAGGTCAGCATCGCAATGACCAGCAAGAGGACGCCGATGATGATGAAATCGAGAAGCCGGCCCGTCGCGCGCCGCGCCGATCTTACTTCAGCTGGACCTAGGTCTTCAGAGCGAACGATTCCCTCAGGCGTCAATTCGTAGAGCCAGGAAAGACACATCGCGATGGGAAAACCAATCACCAACGCAATGACGACGAACCGGATTGCTGCGTTGGAAATGTCGAAGAACGGAAAGACCTGGGTCGTGAGCTGGGTGAGAAACCATGCGACGACTCCGTAGGCCACCGCGGCGCGATAGACATTTCGCCGCTTGAGCTC
>JBEEHO010000026.1:0-4405 GCA_041167425.1 Verrucomicrobiota bacterium
AGAGCAAGGGGCCGGAAGAAATCAATCGCGCCCAAATGGCGGGCGTCGTTGAACGTCTCGGGCAGCACGCCGATGACTTCGTGCGGCTCTCCGTCGATCCGAATGGTGCGGCCGATGACGTCGGGATTAAGTTCGAAGCGATTGCGCCACGTGCGTTGACTAAGGATGACAACGCGGTCGCGGCCGGGGGTGTCATCGCCACTGCGGAAATCGCGGCCGAGTTGAGGCTGGGTGCCGAGCAGTGAGAAGAGATTGGAAGTGCTGCGAGCCGCGTGGGCCATTTCGGCGGCATGGCCGGGCTCCGAAAGGCTCGCGTCGCTCACGGCGTAGGCGGCCACGTCGCCATAACTCTCCTTCGCGTGTTGAAGGTCGATGAGGTCCGCGGGAGAGAAATCTCCCTCGCGGTTTTGCGGCGTCGCGCGGTAGATCGCGTCCAGTTGCGCGCTGTCGGGATACGGGAGCGGTTTCAGCATGAGGGAATTGATGATGCTGAACATCGCGGTGTTGGCGCCAATGCCGAGCCCCAGCGTAATGATGGCGAGCAGAGTGAAGCCAGGACTGCGCGCGAGCGAGCGAACCGCGAATCGCAGACTGCGCCACAGATCCGCCAGTCCCGGCGGGCGCCAGGTATCGCGGATTTCCTCGCGGTAGGCACTGACGGCGCCGAACTCGCGTTGCGCCGCGAGGCGGGCTTCCCGCTCGGACATGCCTTCGTCGCGGTACTGCGCGATAAGCTGATCGACGTGAAACTGAAGCTCGGCGTTGAGCGCAGCTTCCTGCTTGCCACGGCGAAAAAGGCGGCTGCACTTGGTGCGCAGCCAGCGAAAGCGTTCTGTTATCATAAATTTGCCAGTCCGGCTCGGACTTACTCCATGTTAAGGACGCTGGTCACGGCGGAAGCAAAGGAGAGCCAGTGCTCTTTCTCGACCTCCAGTTCCTTGCGACCGGCGCGGGTGAGACGATAGAATTTGGCGCTGCGTCCGGCGTCCGAGATGCCCCAATCGGCGTCGATCCAGCCGCGCCCTTCCAGGCGATGGAGCGCCGGGTAGAGCGAACCTTGTTTCAGCGAAAGGCGGTCATTGGAAACGACTGCAATACGTTTGGCGATATCCCAGCCGTGCAGCGAGGCGGCGGCGAGGGCCCGGAGGATCAGGAGATCGAGCGTTCCCTGGAGTAATTCGTTGCGCACTTTGTCCATGGCGGGCGAGGTTATTGTCATGCGTCTACAATAGCAAGCTTTTTCTTGTCGAAGGATGACAACAGCGGGAAACATGCATTGGCCAAACACGCGGCCATCCTAACCTTGATCTCTGACTTCGGACTTCTGACTTCCGATCTCTGTCCTCTGATCTCACTTAGAGGATCAGGAGCAGGAGTGGTTGAGCTACGGAGCGTCGGGTTTTCGCTGCCGGGCCAGGGCAATTTGGCGGCGGCCGAGCCACAGGCTGAGCGCGCACCAAATGGCGGCGAGCGGCGCGGCGATAAAGGAAATGCCGGTAAGCGCAAACCCGAGCCAGGTCAGGAGCGGATAGGACCAGGCGCCGATCTGGTCGCCGGCGCGATAGACGAAGGTGTCGATGAAGCTCTTCGCTTTGTATTTATCTTCACGCCGCAAGACGGTAAAGAGCACTTCTCGCGCAGGCCGCGACAGCGCATAATTCATGGCGCGACGCACCACCTGGAAAAACGCGAGCAGCCCCAGCCCAGGCATGAGGCCGATCGCGAGAAAGCCGACGACGCTGATCGCCGGCAGCATCGCCAGGGTGAGGCCCACGCCAAGCCATTTAAGGATGCGCCCCGTGAGGAAAATCTGGACCACGATAGTGAGCACGTTCACCCAGATATCCAGGTGCGCGAAAAAAGCCGTGCGCGCCCCGCGATCGGTGATGGCGGCCCGCGTGATATCCGCCTGCTGGAAGTAAACCAGCGTAGCGGTGATGGCATGCAGGAGCATGAACGCACATATACCTAACAAGTAGGGCGACTTGATGACATGAGTGATTCCCGACCATAAGGTGCCGCCGATCGGACGCTCCGCGTTTGTGGTCTCATCACGAGACGCGCTTGCGTGTTCGCCTTTAAATTCCGCCGGAAAAAAGCGCACGCACCAGGCGCCGCCTTCCAGGAGCAGAGCAGAAATGATGAGCAGGTTCGCCGTGCCAATCCGCTGCACCAGGAATGCGGTCATGGATCCGCCGACGATCGCGCCCAGGGTGCCGCCGACAGAAATGAAACCAAAGAGGCGCTTGGCCTGCTCGGTATTGAAGATGTCGGTCATGAAGGCCCAGAAGACGGTGACGACGAAGAGATTGAAAACGCTGACCCACACATAGAAGGCGCGGCCGATCCACATCTGCTGTCCGGCCGGCAGCGTGCGCATCAGCAGGTAGAAGAGCGCGAGGTTCAGGATGAAAAAGCGGTAGGCAAGAGGGATGAAACGCCGCCGCGAGCGTCGCGCCACGATGGCGGCAAAAAGGGTATTCGCGATGAGCATCGCCACGAGCGTAGCGGTGAACATCCACGAAAGATTTTCCAGCCCGCCGGCAGCTCCAATGTCATCGCGGATTGGCCGCAAGACATAGTAGCTGCCGAGGACGATGAAGTTAAAAACGAAGGCGAGGCCAAGCGCGCGCAGCTCGTCCGGTTTCACGTCGACGATACGATTGCGCAGGCTGGCGAGGAGCGTTCGCACGTTACCGGGTGACCTGCTGGATCAGAACCACCATTGCGGAGCAGGCCGTATCGTTTGGATGCACATGGTCGCGAGAAGAGCGATCTGGGTAGCGCGCGCGTCTCGCGCGCTGGTTTCTGCGTCCCGCGGAAACAAGCTTTGAAGGGACGTCCAACCGGTGGACAGTTCGCCAAGGCGAGACAGTCACCGCCAGCACGCGAGACGCGTGCGTTACCCAAACCATCTTCGGGCAACGGCTGTTATACAAGCTTGAGATACAGGTCATCGATTAGGTAGCGGCCGTAGCTACCGGTTCCTCCGTCCAGCGCTTCCGAAGGTAGATCGCATTGATGATCCACGCTATAGGATTGAAGCTGAGAATCGTGAGCGCGATCCACGCCCAGTGATGGCGCTGAGCGAAGAACCAGGCCAGGACTGCGTAGAGGAGGCTGCAGAGGATCGCGGCAGTTGCGCCAGCTTCAAGGAACGCGCCAAGAACAAGGCCCATAATGAATGACATAATGCTAAAATAGTAGCCCCATCGGTAAGGCCTCTTCCCAGGGTTGTTCTGCTTGAAGCGACGATTGAGAACGAGTGCAACGACGATCGGCGCGATCAACACACTAAGAGGGACACCGACGAGCACAGAAGCAACGAAAAACGGTCCGGGCGAACTAACAGAGATCGCGGCTTTGGGACTAACCGGTAAGGCTTCGATATTACCGCCCACAGTTACCACCACCTTTCCTCGAGCGTGGCCTTCTTCCAGGTATCGCATGGCGTCGGGGAGCTGACTGAACGGGTAAGTCCTGTCGATAACCGGTTTCACCTTTCCGGACTGGATCAGATCGGCGAGGATGGTGAGATCCTTGTTGTTCATCTCCGCCAGCATCATCTTCATCTCCTGGGTGACGAACGGTTTCAGCATTAGCATTTTCATCACGCCAATCAGAGGTCCGGTCCAGCGGCTGTCATTTACTCCTCCGCCTCCGATCGCGACGTATTTCCCCGTGGGAGTCAAGACGCGCCGGAACCCAGACAGCGGCTGGTTGCCAACGTTGTCGAGAATCAGGTCGTAACGTTCCGCACGCTCGGTGAAATTCTCTTTGGTGTAATCGATGACATGATCGGCGCCAAGCGTTCGGACCATCTCCACGTTTCTCCCACTGCAAACGCCGGTAACCTCCGCGCCGAATGACTTGGCGATCTGGACCGCGAAAGTGCCCACGCCTCCCGATGCACCGTTGATCAGGACCTTCTGTCCCGGTTGTAGCTTTCCGGTGTCGCGAAGCGCCTGTAAGGCAGTTATCGCCGCCACTGGGAGTGAGGCCGCCTGCTCGAACGTGAGGTTAGCCGGCTTCAAGGCCAATGCCTTATCGGTAGCAACAACATACTCGGCAAAAGCGCCGAAACGATTTCCATAGACTGCATCCCCCGGCTTGTATGCCGTTACGTCCTTGCCGACCGCTTCCACCGTCCCGGCGTAGTCAACACCGAGCCTCGCGACCGCTGGCTTGAGGAGCCCAAACTCTACCAGGCGACCGAGGTAGGGCGTCCCTTCCATGTAATGCCAGTCAAGCGGATTGACAGACACGGCGCGAACCTTGATCAAGAGTTGATTGTCTTTGGGAACCGGCTTGTCGACTTCTACGAGCCGAAGGACATCGGGGGAACCAAATTCGTGATAGACAATGGCCTTCATTCGTGGGGCAGCGCTTGGACCCGGCGTCTGGG
>JBEEHO010000027.1:0-5312 GCA_041167425.1 Verrucomicrobiota bacterium
CCGCCGGCGCGGAGGAATTCCGGCAGGTCCAGTCTCTCCTCGCCGCATCACCGGGTTTATGTCCGGTCAGGTTGGTTTTCTGCCGGGCCGACGGTGAGTTGCTCGAAATGGACGCGGGTCAAAACCTGCGGGTGAAATTGACGCCCGAGTTGCGCGCAAAGCTCGCCTCATGGTTGCAGCGGGAAGAGATCACTATCGCATGAGCTAGATTGAGTCCCGCCCGGGTGTCATCCCGAGCCCCGCAGACGGCGAGGGACCTCCCGGACAGACATTGGTCACGCTCCGGTCCAAGCAAGCGTGGATTGCAGTTGTGAGGTCCCTCGGCGCGCTGCGCCAGCCTCGGGATGACAACGAGGGTCGCGTCGCGCGATGACCAACTGGACCCGGAGTCGTGGCAGGTATCGCGCGACGGCGCGCGCACCCCACCTAGAAAGAAACGGGCGATGCCCGGAGAGTCAGCGTTTTTCCATGTGACCGGTCATCCCAACAGAAGGGAAATGTCCTGGGCGAACCAGCTGGCGATTCGCGAAGATCCGCCGAGCGGTCCTGGCGCAAAGAAATCGTCCAATTCGTGCTAGAAAGGCTGCCGCGAAAATCGATTTGGTCGACGGGTCGCGACCCAAAGGCGTTAAGCGCCATGGCGGAGAATTCGAGACCGCTCACGCAGTCACCCGGCTCAAGAGGAGTTGAATCGCGCAGCGGTGCGCCGGGGAAAATAGTCAGCGCGATTTGGTCGAGCTCATGAAAATCGATTTCCCCACGACCAGTAAGAAGGGCGCGGTCCTGGCTGATCTGGGCGAATTCGATCGTCGCGCTTTGACCGGCAAACATCACTCGCGTCGAGAGCGACGCGCCGATGCCAAATTTGCCATCGATCAGATGAAGTTCGCCGAGAATTCGCGGCTGGCCTAACGAATCGGAAATGGCCAACTGGCCGCTCAGGATGCCACCCTGGAAAATGCCGCGCGGGACATAGCGAGGCACTCTCGCCAGGAAGATCGCCGGAAAATTCAACGTCGCCGAAAGCGGTCCATCGGTTTTGAGCAGGTATCCCGTCTCCGTCTTCTCCGGTTGAAAAGGGATCGACGCTTCCAGCGCCAGTGGATCGGAGCCGGACGCAGTCACGTTCGTTTTCACCTTGAGGGTTCCGCCGGTAAGGCGCGCTTCGAGATCCGCGGTGAGACGTGTCTCATTTTGAAAAACGAAATCGCGCAGGTGGACGTCGGATCTTCCTTCGAGCGAAGCGGGCGTTCCATAAACTTCGATCCTGCCCGCGGCCTGGCCCGACATGTCCGGCCGGGTGGTGACCGCGGCAGCCAACTCCGCGAGATCGATCGGATCCAGGGTCACGTCGAGATCGAAGTTGGGATCGCCGCTCAAGGCGCTGAGCCAGTTGTCTTGGGCGATAATTTTCGAAAGCGTCACCGGAACGAAAACGTTGCCCTGCAGTTTCGGCTTGCCGTTCAGGTCCAACCGAAGTGTTTGCAGTTGGAAATAATCTTTCGCGATGGTCACGAACGCACTGAAGTCCAAGTGCGGATTGGAGAGATGGAATTGCCGGAAGAAAATATTGCCCGGCGAATAATCGCCTTCGAGATCGACGTCGAAGGGGGTGACGGGAGATCGCAACAGATGAAGCCCGTGCCCCTGCGCGTGGAAAATTCCTGAATGCGCCGCGCTGGTGCCGCTGGCATTCCAATCCAATTCCAGTCTGCCACCAAGTTCAAAGCGCCGGAGTGCGTCCGGGATCAAACCGGCGTATTCCGCGAGGTCGCCAATGGAGCCCTTGAACGAGATCGAGTACGGGCGCTCACCGGCGAGGTCAATCCCAGCCTGCCCTCGAAATGAGTCGTTCTTTCTCTTGAGCTCGAATTCCTCGATCTCCAGTTTCGATTCTTTCAGGCTGAGCTTCGCGGTGAGCGATTCCACCGGCGCTCGAAAGAGGACCAGCGCCTGACCGGAAACCGCCAGCGAGCCCCCGAGTTTCCGTTCATGAGCGCTGACGCTGCCATTCATCGTTACGCTGCCGGCAAAGCCGGATGGGCTCGCTCCGAAGAGCCGCGCGAATTCACCCAGGTCATTGATCGAGGCGGAAATATCGCCGCGGAAATCGGGGTTGAGCAAATCGGCCCACTGCCGAGGCAGCGCGAATTCGCCGTTGAGCGTAAGCTGATTATTGCGCTGCTTGACATAGAGTTGCTCGATCTGCACTTCGCGGTTGTAGAGGGACGCGCCGATCATGACCGTATCCGCGGTGCGATCGCGCCAGGTCAGGCCGGTGACTTCGGCCCAAACCGTGGCGGTGGCTTCCCGGAGATTCGTCACTTCGCCGCGGAACGTAAATCTGGAGGCATGCAATGAACCGCTCGCGCGATCGGTGAAATCGAGCGCGTCCGACATTTGCGCGAGCGAAATCTCGGTGGCGCTTCCCGCCGCATCCCAAATGCGACGGTCGCCGCGATCGTCACTGGAAACACGGGCGCGAAGTTTTCCTCCGAAGGCGTCGAGCGTCATCTCGAGATCGATCCGGCTTTCACTAATGTGCGAGAGGTCGATGCTGATGGTGTCGAGATCGAGACCGCGAGTGAGGACGACTGCGCCGAGCGTGAAGCGGTCCTCCTGCCACGAGGTGGCGCCGCGCAGATCGGAAAAAGTCTTGTGCAACCAGGGAGAGGCGATCGTGAATTCCCGCGCGGTGAACAAACCAGCTTCCATCTGGGCGCCCGAAAGCGTGGCGTCGTGCAAATCCACGCTGGTGCTTGGGTCCTCGACGTGAAGTTGCAGTCCGGAAAATTTGAAATTGTCCGCGAGCAAATCTTCGACGACTCGCCAGGCAAACCGTGGTGAGCCCGAGGCCGTTTGCGCATTTCGGCGGATGTCGGCGGAGATTCCTTCCGCGGCCAGCGCGTGGAGAAACCGCCCGCGCCCGGGACTGAAGATCGCGCTAAAGTTGAGGCCAAGTTCGAGCCGCTGAACTTCGATCGAGACGCGGAATGGCGCAGCCGGCCCGGTTTTGATCCGGACCTTTTCCACGACCACCGGGCGCAACAGCTGCGCCTCGATTTTCCCCAGCTCGATGGTCAGCCCGCTCTCTCGCGCCAGATGTCCTGCCCATAAACGCAGTCCCCCTGCGACGAGCAACGGAGCGAAGCAAAGGGCGAGAACCGCGGCCAGCAGGAGCGAAGCGGCAAAAAGAATAAGAAATTTTTTGAGCCGCATCTGTGCCCCAATGCTTTAGCGGGAAACGAAACGAGCTGAAAGGTGGTTCTTGGATCAAATACTGTAGCGCCAATTTATGACCGTTGAACACGTCGCCAATGAAGTGACATGCCGCGGCAGCGTTCTTTGCGCGGTCGGACCGCCGCTACAGAAGAAGAGGGCGCGCGTGCCTATTGTTTTACGGTACCGTTTTGGAACACGACATGCACCGGCCGGCCGGCCTGGACTCGCTCTTCGAGCTGCTTTTGCAAGGCGGTTTCGGCTTCGGCCAGAATCCCGCTCTCAGCCGCTTTTTGGCGAGCAAGCTCGGGCAGGGTCGCAAGTTCATTTTCCAGGTCCGCCGCCGAGATTCGGTTCCACAGTCCGTTTTCGAATGCGAGCACTTCGGTCTGTTTTTGTTCGACGCCCAGAATCGTCGCGTGCGGCAATCGGACCGCGATCTCATCGGGCAAGAGATCGACCGTAACGTCCTGTTGCAAATCGAATCCAGCTTTCGCGGTGAAGGAGCCGTGCAGCTTCACCCGCTTCGTGCTGCCGGCCCAGGTGTGGAGGAGTTCGTGTTCGACTTCGATCTGTCTCGAAAGAATGGCGAGCTCAGCCGTGGCCGTCGTCTTTTCCAGATAGACCCGGTTATTAATCAGGATGCGCGGTTGCAGATGCGCGACTTCGACGAACGCATCGCGCACGTCGCGGCCGAGCCGTTCGAGTTCATTGCTACTTTGTTTGGCGGTGCGCGCGGGCCAGCTTTCCAGACGCAGGAAAATGATGATGACCAGGGCCGCGACTATCAGGACGATGAGGGTGAGCGCGAGCGGCCAGGACAATTTGCGCCGCGTTTGAAACGAGTGCGGATCCATTTAGGCATTACCCCAAAAAAGTACCGCCCCCCACGTCCGATGGACGTGAAGGGCGGCTGTTCCCCCCAGAACATTTTTTTGATCTGCCGACGTAGTAACCGAGCTTGCGCACGCTGGCAACAGATTTCTTAAGGAAGTTATGCGACGGACTGGGAGGATTGCAATAAGTTCCTTCTGTGAAACTCGGTTTGCGTTATCAGACGACCTACCGCTACGAGGAGCCGGTGGGCTTTTCGCCGCAGGATGTCCGCCTCTTTCCGCGGAGCGATCGGTTCAGCCGCGTGCGCCGGCTTGATTTCACCACGGCGCCGAAAGCGACCATCCGATATTCGCGCGACGTTTTCGAAAACATCGTGGCCTCCTGCTATTTTCCCGAGCGGTCAAAAGAGCTGGAGTTCCGGCTCGCGATCAATCTGGATCTGGACGAAAAGGATCCGTTTCATTTCATTCTCCAGGGCGGCGCGGTCGAAACGCCATTCCAATACGAGCCGTCCATCGCGAAAATTCTCGCGCCTTATCGCGAACGGCGCACCCGGGACCGGCTCACCGTGCCGGGTTGGGATCCGCCGACAATGAGAAAGCGCCGGGACACGGTCAAGACGCTGGTCCAGCTCAACAAGACGCTGCACGAGTGCATCGGGTACGAGCGGCGCGAGGAAGGGACGGCGCATTCGCCCGCGGAAACTTTGCGGCTCGGTCGCGGGGCCTGCCGGGACGTGACGGTATTGCTCGCGGAAATTTTGCGGCAGATGGGGTTCGCGGCCCGCCTAACGAGTGGTTATTTGCGCGAAAGCGACGCGGAGACGCGGCGGGCAGAAGGTTCGCTGCACGCGTGGACCGAAGTCTATCTTCCCGGAGCCGGCTGGGTGGGACTCGATGCGACCAATGGCGTTTTCTGTAATCATAATTTCATCGGCGCGGCGGTTGGCCTCACGCCGGCCGACATCACGCCGATCAGCGGCGTTTATTTTCACAAGAAACGAATCCCCGCGCAGATGACGAGCCGGCTGCAATTAATTAACTTGTGAGCGGCGGTCGCCGGAACAGGCAGCGCGTGGCGGAAACAGAAAATTCCCGCGTCGATGGGCGGCAGGTATGCGTGTCATCGCAGACGGCGAGGGACCTCACAGTCGAAGAGGGCGTCACCCGAACAAGAACAGCGTATGATCCGACGTGCACGCGCAAACTAGCGCGAAGGCGATTGAGCGCCTGTGAGGTCCCACCCCGGCGGCGCGG
>JBEEHO010000028.1:0-4260 GCA_041167425.1 Verrucomicrobiota bacterium
GCCGCCGGCACTCGGGCCCATGATTTTCCAGAAAAAGGAATGGTTCGCGTGTCCGCCGCCGTTATTGCGCACGACCGTGCGAATGTCCTCGGGCACCGCGCTGAGATCCTTGATCAGGTCCTCGACCGATTTGGACGCGAGCTCGGGTTTGTCCTTGAGCGCGTTGTTAACGTTGGTGATGTAAGTCTGATGATGTTTCGTGTGATGGATTTCCATCGTCCGCGCATCGATATGCGGCTCGAGAGCATCGTAGGCATAAGGGAGTTTCGGTAGTTCGTAGGCCATAATCCGCACTGTCTCGCCGGGAAGGCGGCGCGTCAATCATCCCGATGGCTGCTCATTTTGGATTGGGTAGCGCACGCGTCTCGCGTGCGGGCGATGGCGTCTCGCCATCGCGAACTTTTCCCTGGCCGGCGGAATCTCAGCATCATCCAAGGAAAGTTCGTTTCGGCGAGACGCCGAAACCAGCACGCGAGACACGTGCGCTACCCAGAACGGAATTGCATCGCGATCAAACGAGAGTTGCTGGCCGATTCGATAGGCCACGTCGGTTGCGCTGGTGGATCATGCGCTCCGCCCCGCGATGCTTTATTTTGCGGCTTCGCCGCCATTTTGTCATCTAGCGCCGAGCGCTCGATCCACCTCAAGGCGGGGGCTCATTCGCCGCAGCGATAAAAGCTCGGGTAATGTCCGAGCCCGCTTCGATAATTGATGTAGGTCGCGAGCGCCAGCAGCGGGAAATTTTGCCGGTACATGTCGTACTTGAGATAGAAGACACGCGGGAAACCTGTCCCGGTGATCTGCGGCTCATCCCAGGCGCCGTCGCGCCGTTGCGTGGATAACAAATAATGCAGACCGCGTTGCACGCTGGCCCGATCGAGATCGCCGCAGGCGCAAATTCCCATCAGGGCCCACGACGTTTGCGATGCCGTGCTTTCGCCTTTGCCCTTGAGCACCGCGGCTTCGTAGGACGCGCACGTTTCACCCCATCCGCCATCTTCATTCTGACAGCTCTCGATCCAGTCGCGCCCGCGCAGGATCCAATCCTGCGTCATGTTTTCCCCAATGGCGCGCAGACCGCGCAAGACCTGCCACGTGCCGTAGATGTAATTAACGCCCCAGCGTCCGTACCACGAACCGTCGTCGTCCTGCGTATCGATCAGGTATTGCACCGCCTCACGGACGGAGCGGTCTTTGGCGTCGAAATTGATGTAGCCCAAAAGTTCCAGGGTGCGCGCGGTCAGATCGCTGCAGGTCGGATCGAGGATCGCATTGTGATCGGCGAAAGGCATGTCCTCGAGCCAATGCTGGGTGACCTCTTTGTCGAAGGCCGCCCAGCCGCCATCGCCGCATTGGAAACTCAATTGCCAGGCGAGCGCGCGCCTAAATAAATCGGAGAGCGCCGCGGGCTCGTTAGGCCGGATCAGGCGCAGCGCCATCAAGACCATGGCCGTGTCGTCTGTATCCGGATAGTAAACGTTGTTATATTCGAAAGCCCAGCCGCTCGGCTCCGGATGAGGATTGTTCACCGCCCAATCTCCGCGAACCCGGACTTCCTTTTCCGCCAGCCAGCGGCCCGCTTTCTCGAGCGCGGGATGGCCGGCCGGCAGGCCCGATTCCGCCAGCGAGATGATGTTGATCGCGGTATCCCAGACCGGCGACATACACGGTTGAATACGAAAATCCTCTGGATCATCCACAAAGAGCCCCGCGAAATCGCGAACCGCTTTTTCGTAAACGGGATGCCTGGAAGAATAACCGAGAGCGCGCAGGGCAATGAGAGAATTGAGCATCGCGGGGAAGACCGTGGCGAGCCCGTCGCTCCCCTCCCCGATGCGTTCCAGCATCCAGCGCTCGGCCTCTTCCAGGGCGCGGCGGCGCATGGGCCGCCATCCGAGTTTCGAAATCAATTTGAGCGCGTGATCGCCGCGCAGGAAAAAATTCCGCCAGGCAAAAAAACGCGGGTCGCGTGAGAGGGTGAAATCCTTGTGCTCGGTCCCGAGCGGATAAAGCTCGTGGAGCTGCTTCATTCCCGGCAATTCGCGAGTCGGTTTGAAATGGTTGATGATCGCGAGGGGGATGAGCATGGCCCGGCTCCACGAAGACATTTTGTAAATATTAAACGGCGACCACTTCGGCAGGAGAATCATCTCCACCGGAATGGAGGGCAAATATTGCCAGGGGAACTGCCCGAGGAGCGCGAGGTAGAGCTTGCTGAATGTGTTCATCCGCGGGATACCGCCGAGCCGCAGAATATTTGCCCGCGCTTCCTGCATGAAGGGCAGGTCGGCCGAATGGCCCGCGAGCTTGAGCGCGAAGTAGGCTTTGACGGAGGCGTTCACTTCACTCGGCCCGTCGTAATAAATATTCCAGCCGCCGTCGGGCAATTGCCGCTTCAGGATATGGCGAACGCAGCGCTGCTGCAGCGTATCGTCCACTTCGCCCAGCCAATGCATGAACAGGACGTAATCGGAGCACAGCGTGCTATCGACCAGCAGCTCGCCGCACCAGTGCCCATCGGGATGCTGTTGTCGCAGCAAATTATCCTGCGCCCGCGCGATGGCGTCCGCGATCTCGGCGTCATCCGCGGGACGTGCTAAATCCGGTACAGCGGCGGGCAACGCGATGAGGTTCGCGGGTGAAGAAGGCATTTCGT
Organism: Verrucomicrobiota bacterium; assembly: GCA_041167425.1. Lineage (GTDB taxonomy): Bacteria > Verrucomicrobiota > Verrucomicrobiia > Chthoniobacterales > UBA10450 > AV80. Next base: position 2,657 of record JBEEHO010000028.1, read on the forward strand.
TCTAGGAAGCTTGCGCGGCCACCTCGGCGCGTTTGCCGGTAAGATGGCCGTTGCCCGAAGTCACACCATTAAACGCCGTGATCTCGTTGCCCAGTCCAGTCGGTTTCGGTTTCGAGCCAAAATTAAACCGGATATTTTTCCAGGTGTCGCCGCGTTCCGCGTTCAACCCCAAGCTCGCGGTCGGCTCATATCCGCAATGGACCATGCAATTTTCGCAGCGGCTGTCCTTCACCACGCCATTTTTGACGCCGTATTTTTCCCACTGCACTTTCTCGAGCAGCTCCGCGTAGCTCGGATAATGCGCATCAGTCATCAGGTAGCAGGGGCCTTTCCAGCCGCGGATGTTGCGCGTGGGAATCGCCCAGGCGGAGCAGCTCAGATCGCGTTTGCCGGCGAGGAATTCGAAGTAAATCGGGGTCCCGAAGAGCGTGTATTTGCCCATCCACTCCTCGATTTTCTTGAACTTCTCGATCGTCATCTTGCGGGTAAGAAAGAAATTCTCCGGCTGCAAATTGAGCCGCTTGATCATGTCTTTCTTCGCGGCGTCGTACTCGTATCCGGGTGAGATGGTGTGGCCGTCCACTCCGAGGTCGGAGAGAAAATCGAACATTTGCTCGATCTCGCCCATGTCGGTTTCCTTGTAGATCGTGGTGTTGGTGGCGACCTGGTACCCGAGCAGCTTCGCCATTTTCATGGCGAGAATGCACTCTTTGAAAACGCCCTCGCGCTCGACGATCAGATCGTGCGTCCGCTCGAGGCCGTCGAGGTGGACGTTCCAATACATCCAGCGGCTCGGGCCGATGGTTGGCTTCGCCGGATCTTTCGGACCCTGGCGAACGGCCTCGGCATCTTTCTCACTGACCAAGCCGGCGGCGACCAGCGCTGACAGTTTTTCTTCGACAAAAGCGGGATGGCTGGCCCGCTGCGAGCTGAGCCATTCGCGCATCTTTTTGCGCATGAACATCGCGTTCGTGCAGATGTAAACGATCCGCTTTTGGTCGAGCAGGCCCTTTACCAGCGCTTCGATTTGCGGATAAATCAGCGGTTCGCCGCCGCAAATCGAGATCATCGGCGCGTTGCATTCCTCCGCCGCGCTCAGGCAATCCTCCAGGGGCAAAATGTCCTTGAGCGAGGTGGAATATTCGCGAATGCGTCCGCAGCCGGTGCAGGTCAGGTTACAGGTGTGCAACGGCTCCAGCTGCAGGACCGTGGCGAACTTTTCGGTCCGGCGGAGCTTCTGCGTGATGATGTAGGCGGCGATCTTGGTGGTCAACGCCAGAGGGAATCTCATAAGAGCGAGGATAGTAACAAGGGGACACTCAGTGTCAACACGTGCGGATGAAACAGATGGTGCAGCCCCTGAGGAGGACAGTTCGGCGATTTCGCTCACGAAAAACAGGTCATCCCGAGCCGCGCAGACGGCGAGGGGACCTCCCAGTCGTACATTCAGTCACACGAGGCGGCGACTAGCGTGACCGATAACAGTTGTGAGGTCCCTCGCCCTCTGCGCGGCTAGGGATGACACGCTTTCGCGCTTTCTGCTCTGCCTGAGCAACTTTTCCAGGCTCGGTTTCCGATTACGACAGAGATGAATCAACCTCACT
>JBEEHO010000029.1:0-2661 GCA_041167425.1 Verrucomicrobiota bacterium
CGCTTGAAGTTCTTTCTTTCCCATTGTGGACGTGTCCTCGTCGACACTCACGGGGAGCGGTCACGCGACTCACCTAAGCGACACAAAATCGCCGAACTTGGTTTAGGAAGCTTTAATCCCGGCAGCCGCCGCGTCGGGGCGGCGGAGGGAAGTCGTCTTCACACGCATCGAAGGCGTGGGCGAAAGGAATAGTCGATGGGTAAGCTCGCGACCTGCTTGTGGTTCGACCATGGCGAGGCCCGGAAGGCGGCCGAATTCTATGCCGCTACATTTCCAGACAGTCGTGTGGGCGGAGCGCACGCTGCGGCCTCGGATTATCCTGGCGGTGCACCGGGCAACGAGCTGGTCGTCGAGTTCACGCTCCTCGGCCAACCCTTTGTTGGCCTGAACGGCGGTCCGAATTTCTCGCCCAACGAAGCCGTAAGCTTCCAGGTGACGACCGAGGATCAGGCGGAGACCGATCGTTACTGGGATGCGATCGTCGGCAATGGCGGCAAAGTTAGCCAGTGTGGCTGGTGCAAGGACCGCTGGGGTTTTTCTTGGCAAATCACGCCGCGCGCCTTGCTAGCGGCGATGAGCGATCCCGATCGCGCCGCCGCGAAACGGGCGATGGACGCCATGATGACGATGCGCAAGATCGACATCGCGGCGATCGAGGCCGCCCGGGGCGGGCGATGAAGTGCCTGAGGCGCCGGGGGCGTTTCCGAAGTTCTAGGCTTTTTGAAGCGCGCGACCGGATTTGCCGGGCGTCCGACGCGCGCGCTGACGAAGCTGGCGGCCTGAGGGAAGCGGCGGACTTCGGCCGCTGTCTCACGCCAAATGAACGGCGTGCAGATGCATTGTCCTGTTGACACTGCAGACGAGCGCTTCTCTGTTTCTTTGCGCCTCCCGTGTTCGCCCGCTATAGTTGCAACTGGAAATGCTGGGAGGTTGAGGGGATGGCCGGAGTGGACCTGACGATTGATGAGCTATTGCTTGACCTGGAGAATCCGCGCATCAGCAAGGCGGAGAGCCAGCGCGAAGCCCTTCAGAAGATTATAGAGGATCAGGATGTTAAGCTGGTCATTTTGGCGGAAAGCATTGTCGCTGATGGCCTTAATCCCATGGACCGCTGGCTCGTTCTCAAATCGCCCTCTGAGGTCGGTAAATACATTGTCTTAGAGGGCAACCGACGTCTGGGAACGATCCGGCTGCTGAACAACAAGCACATGCTCAACTCGCTGGAGGTCCGCTCTCCGGTCAAAAAGAGACTAGAAACTTTAGCCGATCAATTCGACCTAGAGCGCGTATCCCCCATCGCCTGCTTCGAAATCGGAGATCGGTCGGAGGCCGCCGCGTGGCTGAGCCAGCGCCATACGGGCGAAAACAAGGGCCGGGGGATTGTCGGCTGGGGCGGCGTAGCAACCGCGCGATTCCGTGGACGTGACCCGGCGCTGCAAGCGCTTGATATGGTCCTGGAGCACGGCGACCTCGGCGACGACGAAAAAGAGTCGGTTGAAGATCACTTCCCAATCACGACGCTGGAGCGATTGCTTTCGACTCCCGCTGTCAGAAATCTGATTGGGGTTGATATCGCCCAATCGAAACTCAAGACCGACTTGCCCGCAGCCGAAGTGATAAAACCTCTTCGGCGCATGGTCCTCGATTTGGCGACGGAGACCGTCAATGTCTCGTCGCTTAAAAACCGCGATCAGATGGTCGCGTATACGAAGGCCCTCGGTAACGATCTGCCGAATCTCGCGAAGCGAAGCGGCGACATGAAGGCCGTGGACGAATGGAGCGAACGCGACTTCAAACCGCCGCCGAAGCCAAAGCCGAAGCCAAAGCCTGTGCGCAAAGCGCTGATACCGCGTGACTGCTACTTCACCGTCTCGAATGCGAAGATCGCGGAAATCTCGAAGGAGCTACGCGCGCTAGCGCTCGCCGATCACCCGCATGCCATCTCGGTTCTGTTCCGGGTGTTTCTAGAACAGTCCGTTGACCACTATCTCGCAGCGGCGGGCATCCCGCTTGTCACCAAAACGCCTGCCGGCAACAAGGACAAGAGCCTCAAAGTCAAGGTCAAAGAGGCCATGACCGAATTGCATAAGAATGGTGTGCCGAAGAAAGACCTTGCCGGTGTGGAAAAAGGGATCGATGACAAAAATAGCCCACTTTTTGTCGGCACGCTGCACAACTATGTGCACAATCGATTCTATTCGCCGACGGAGCGCGATTTGACGGTCGCTTGGGACAACTCGCAGCTTTTCTTTGAGGCCATTTGGAAATGAGGCCGTTCCAACTAGAGCCGCCTGCGCCGCGCCGGCTCGTTCACTATACGCCGCTCCGGTATCCCGGCGGCAAGGGAAAGCTCGCGCCCTACGTAAAGCAATTAATCAAGGACAATAAGCTTCTGGACGGGGAGTACGCAGAGCCGTATGCCGGCGGGGCTGGAATCGCGTTAGAGCTTCTTTTTCATGAATATGTTTCGCGAGTACACATCAATGACTTGAGCCGACCAGTTTTCGCATTCTGGAAAAGCGTTCTCGCAGATACAGAACGCCTTTGTGCGTTGATTCACGACACACCATTAACTCTGAAATCGTGGGACAAACAAAAGTGTATTTTCGCGGCCGAAGCAGATGATTTGGAGCTTGGTTTTGCGACGTTTTTCCTTAACCG
>JBEEHO010000030.1:0-5516 GCA_041167425.1 Verrucomicrobiota bacterium
GCGCCGGCGGTGGACGGAAAGTAGAGGACAACGGGCGGTGAGTCGTCCGCTCGCCCATTGCCGTTGGATGACTCGTTAGGCACCCCCGTCTGATCGGCCGCCGTCAGGATCTTCGCCTTCTGCGCCACCGCGCGTAAGGCATCGTCCCGCCGATCGAGCGTGCCTTGCACTGCGATCACGCGGCCGAGCACCAAAGAGTCCGCAAGTTTCACATAAACTTCATTCCACAAAACCACTTCGAGCGTGGAGGTGAGGTCCTCCAGCCACACCACGGCAAACGGCTTCCCCTCTTTCTTGGTGAATTTCTTGTCCACTTGCACGATGGCTCCGCCGATCCGGAATGAAGCGCGGTCCGCCAGCTCGTTCAGCGACGCGATGGTTTGATATCGGCCATCGGACAGCAGCGCCGCGTAGGCATCGAGCGGATGCCCCGTGACATAAAAACCGAGCAGCTCTTTTTCGTATGACATCTTCTCATGTTCGGTCCACGGGACGATGCGGTGCACGCTGGGTTTCGAAGCGGGCGGCGGCATGTCGTCGAAAAGGGAGACCTGTCCGCTGGCCCGGTCCTTGTGCGACTCGGTCGCGGCCGCGAGCGATTCATCGATGCAGGCGAAAAGCTCCGCCCGCTCGCGCCCGAGAAAATCGAACGCGCCACATTTCACCAGGCTTTCCAGGATCTTGCGGTTCGCGATCCGCGCATCGACGCGCCGGCAAAAATCTTCCAGCGAAGCAAATTCTCCCCTCGCCTCGCGCTCGCGGAGAGCCGATTCCATCGCGCCCTGACCCACATTCTTGATCGCAGCCAGCCCGTAGCGAATCGCATTCGCTTCCCCCTTTGGCGGCGGCCTCAGGCTCTCGCCGGCCTCCCCTCGGCGTCCGGCGTCCGCTGCCACAGAAGAAGCGGGCGCCGCGGCTACTTCCGGGCTGAATTTCAAATCGCTCCGGTTCACGTCCGGCGGCAAAATCGGAATGCCCATTCGCTTGCATTCGCCGACGAAAGTCGAAATTTTGTCCGTGTTGTTGATCTCGTTGCTCAATAATCCGGCCATGAATTCCACCGGGTAATTCGCCTTGAGATACGCGGTCTGGTAACTGATCAAGCCATAGGCGGCGCTGTGGCTCTTGTTGAATCCATAGCCGGCGAATTTCTCCAGCAAATCGAAAATTGAGTTCGCCTTTTTCTCCGGAATCTTGTTCGTGCGCGCGCAACCCTCGATGAAATTGACGCGTTCCTTCGCCATTTTCTCCTTGTCCTTTTTCCCCATGGCCCGCCGGAGTAAATCGGCCTGGCCTAACGAGTAGCCGCCCAGCCGGCTCGCCGCCGCCATCACCTGCTCCTGGTAAATCATCACGCCGTAAGTGTCCGCGCAGACTTCCTCCAGGAGCGGATGCTCGTACTTGATCTTCGCCAGCCCTTTTTTCCGTTTGATGTAATCCGGAATCAGGTCCATCGGGCCCGGCCGGTAGAGCGCGCTCAAGGCAATGATGTCGTCGATCGATTTGAAATCGAACTGTTTGCAAAAGCCGGTCATGCCGCCTTCCAACTGGAAGATGCCGATGGTTTCAGCGCGATTGAGCAGGGCGAAAGTCGCCGCGTCATCCATCGGAATATTTTCGAGTGAAAAATCAGGAATGCGTTTCCGGATCAATGCGGTCGCGTCGTGCAGAACCGTGAGCGTGCGCAACCCGAGGAAATCCATCTTGAGCAAACCGAGGTCGTTCAGCGGCCCCATCGGGTATTGCGTGATGACTTCCTTCTCTTTCGGATCGCGGCGGAGCGGCACATATTCCGAAAGGTCGCGGTCGCCGATGACGATGCCGGCTGCGTGCACTCCAAAGTTGCGCGACCGCCCTTCCAGCAACGTCGCGTGTTCCCATAACTGCCGTGTCGCCGGTTCCGTATCGATCGCGCGCCTCAATTCCGGATTCGCGAGCGCGGATTCAGCCAGCGTGATGTTTTGCTGGCCCGGCCCCGCTGGAATCATGCGCGCGAGCCGGTCCGCATCACCGTAGGAAAGTCCGATCACGCGCCCGACATCGCGCACGGCGCTCTTCGCATTCATCTTGTTGAAGGTCACGATCTGCGAGACCCGCCGTTCACCGTACTTTTGGCGGACGTACTCGAGCACTTCGCCGCGGCGTTCCTTGCAAAAATCGACGTCGATGTCGGGAGGCGAAACGCGTTCCGGATTCAGGAACCGCTCGAAGATAAGCCCGAACTGCAACGGATCGATGTCGGTAATTCCCAAGGCATAGGCGGCGAGCGATCCAGCGGCCGAACCGCGCCCGGGGCCAACGGGAATTCCCTGCTGTTTCGCGAAGTGAATGAAATCCCAAACGATCAGGAAATAGCTAACGAACCCGGCCTTTTCGAGGACGCCGATTTCGTATTCGAGACGCTTGATTAACTCCGTGTCCGTTCCCGCGCGTTCGCCATACCGATCGCGCAGACCCTTGTAACAAAGCTCGTGCAAATAGGTTTCGCGTGTCTTGCCTTCGGGCGCCGGGTATTCCGGATACTTCGATACGCCAAACTCCAGCGCGAGATTGATCCGATCGGCGATCTCGAGCGTGTTGGTGATCGCTGTCGGATGATCTGGAAAAAGCGCCCGCATCTCATCGGCCGATTTAAAATAAAGCTCGGGCGGATATCGCATCCGCCTCTCGTCCTGCACCATTTTGCCGGTGCCGATGCAAACCATTACGTCGTGCGTTTCATGGTGGCTCCGCTCGAGGAAATGCACATCGTTGGCCGCGACCAGTCCCAGCCCGAATTCCTGCGCAAGACGCGGCATCATCTGGTTGCATTTGTGTTGCGCCTCAATGCCGTGGTCGTGCATTTCGAGGAAAAAATTCTCCGCGCCGAAGATGTCGCGAAATTCCGCCGCGCTCTGCCGGGCCTTGGCCAGGTTGTCCGACTGGATCGCCATGTTGATCTCGCCCTTGAGGCAGCCGCTCAATCCGATCAATCCCTCCGAGCGAGCCGCGAGCAGTTCCTTGTCGATTCGCGGTTTGTAATGAAAGCCGTCCAGGTGCGCGGTGGAGATCAGCTTGACCAGATTGCGGTAGCCGGTCTCGTCCTTGGCCAGCAGAGTGAAATGATAGGCCGCGTCGCGCTGATTATTCGGCCGGTCCTTGATCGATCCCGGCGCCATATACGCCTCGCAACCGATGATCGGCTTGAGTCCCGCATCTTTCGCCGCCTGGTAAAATTCGATCGCGCCATGCAGGTTTCCATGGTCGGTAATCGCCACGGCCGGCATCTCGAACGCGGCCGCTTTTTTCATCAGCTCCTTCATCCGCACCGCTCCATCGAGGAAGGAATATTCCGTGTGGAGGTGGAGGTGAACGAAGGAATCGGAAGCCATTCGACCGCATTATAAACTGCGCGCTCGCTGCGGCAAATTTACGACGGTAAACGCGCCGCTGGAGGCGACGTTCGTTGCTGTCATCCCGAGTCGCGCAGACGGCGAGGGACCTCACAATCGCAGGGCAAACCAAATTGCGCCCCACATCGTCGGGCGCATAAACGCCACGTTATTGGCGCCAGCAAATCGGCACTGCAACTGTGGGGTCCCTCGCCCTCTGCGCGACTCGGGATGACGGGAAAGAACGCGCCAACAAAATTGGATGTTGCACGTTTTCGGTGGCGTTGCTAAGACAGCACGTGCGGCGATTCCCCGAGACGAATTTGAGCGGGCGCGGTCGTTCTGGAATTCCCGCGACCCATCGTTTTTTGCGATTGAAAAACACCCAAGCGCCGCAACTTTACTTCACATGAAAAAACTCGAAGCGATCATCAAGCCGTTCAAACTCGAGGAAGTAAAGGAAGCGCTGGCCGAGCTCGGCATCGAGGGCATGACCGTGACGGAAGTGAAGGGCTTCGGCCGCCAGAAAGGCCACACGGAAATTTATCGCGGCAGCGAATACACCGTCGATTTTCTCCCGAAAGTGAAAGTCGAAGTCGTGCTCGCCGATGAGATGGTCGATAAAGCCGTCAGCGTGGTCGTGGCCGCGGCCCAGACCGGCAAGATCGGCGACGGCAAAGTTTTCGTGCTCCCGGTCGAGCACGCCGTGCGCATTCGCACGGAAGAAATCGGCGAAAAAGCCGTCTGATGTTTCTCACCTCAATTCACCGGACCCGCAAAATCGCGCGCTCCGGTGGTGTCGCCTTTTGCCGCGACGGTTCTCAGAGGAAATCGTCGGAGATTCTCACAGATTTCGAACTCGCCGGAATTCCGCTCTCTCTCAGCCCTCCATAATCTGCGGGAATCTGCGGACTACTTTTTAGACGCCAAACGCAAACACACCTAACCCAATCCCAATGGCCAAAGACAAAGATAAAACGCCTTCCGACGTCACCAAAATGATCAAGGACCACGAGGTCAAACTCGTGGACTTCAAGTTCACCGATCTGCCGGGCTCCTGGCAGCACTTCACCACGACCCTCACCGAGTACAGCGAGGAAATTTTCACCGAGGGCCTCGGCTTCGACGGCTCCAGCATCCGCGGCTGGCGCGCGATCAACGCCAGCGACATGCTCGTCATTCCCGATCCAACCACGGCCTGGATCGATGTCTTCAACGCCGAGCCGACCCTGAGCCTTATCTGCACCATCGTCGACCCGATCACGCGCGAGCCTTACGATCGCGACCCGCGCGGCGTCGCCGAAAAAGCGGAAGCGTACCTGCAAAGCACCGGCATCGCCGACACCGCTTTCTTCGGGCCCGAGGCCGAGTTCTTCATTTTCGACGAAGTCCGTTACAGCTACACCGGCAATTCCTCCTTCCATCTCGTCGATAGCGCGGAGGGCCATTGGAATAGCGCGCGCGAGGAATTCCCAAACCTCGGTTACAAAATTCGCGCGAAAGAAGGCTACTTCCCCGTCGCGCCCGCGGACAGTTTGCAGGATATCCGCAACGAGATGTGCCTCGAGCTCGAGAAAGCGGGCATCCCGATCGAGCGGCAACATCATGAAGTCGCCACGGCCGGCCAGGCTGAGATCGACATCCGCTTCGCGCCCATGAAAGCGATGGCCGACCACCTGCAATATTACAAATACATCATCCGGAACGTGGCGAAGAAACATAACAAGAGCGTCACCTTCATGCCCAAGCCGCTTTACGGCGACAACGGTTCCGGCATGCACACCCACATGTCGCTCTGGAAAGATGGCAAACCGCTTTTCGCCGGGAACGGTTATGCCGGTCTGAGCGAAATGGCGCTCTTCTTTATCGGAGGAATTTTGCGGCACGCCCCCGCGCTCACCTGCATCACCAATCCAACGACCAACAGCTACAAGCGCCTCGTGCCCGGATTCGAAGCGCCCGTCAACCTCGCCTACTCCGCGCGCAACCGCTCCGCCGCCATCCGCATTCCGACCTATTCCGCTAATCCGAAATCGAAGCGGATCGAATTCCGCACTCCGGATCCCGCAGCCAATCCATACCTGGCCTTCTCCGCTTTGTTGCTCGCAGGTCTCGACGGAATCCAGAACCGAATCGATCCTGGCG
>JBEEHO010000031.1:0-3331 GCA_041167425.1 Verrucomicrobiota bacterium
CATCGATCGCGCCGCGCTCGATCGCTTCAGGGTGCATTAGGGCGATGGACGTGTGGATGTGGTTATGTCGGCGGCAGGCAGTGCGATTGCAATCGGGCGCAGAGTAGCAGGAATGGCAGGCACGGCCGCACTAAGCCGTGGCCAACCTGCAGCTACGGCGGCGAGTTATGCAGCCGAAAACCGCTAAGGTTGAGAATTTACCTTGGTGGACGCCGCAGTCGGCACGAACCGGTCTCACCTCCGGGCTTTCCCTGTTTTGACCCTGTTCCCCTGTTTCAGCCCTGTTAAGGCGTGCGATTCACAGCGCCGAAACAGTGGTTGGTTGGCCGATATCACGGCAATCAAAAGGAAATTTTTGGTCGGGCTTTCCGCATACCCGATGCAAATAACAGCGGCTTGACGGCGGCATAACAGGGGTGCAGCTTTGCCGTAACAGGCGCCCGATTCGGCCCGCGATCCAGCCGAGCCCGTCTCGAGGCCGGCACTCCCGACATGCATGGAAGGCAAAAATGCGTCCGTTCGCAGTTGCGATTGAACACGTCCCGGTCACCTCGCTCAAAACCCTACCCGCGCAATGCGCGGCGCCATTCGAAGGCTCAGATCAAACAGATCGCGAGCTCGATCGAGCGTTTCGGGTTCACCAATCCTGTCCTGGTCGCTGATGACGGCGAAATCGTCGCGGGTCATGGGCGTGTGGCCGCCGCAAAACTTCTTGGCCTCGAAACGGTGCCGGTCTTGCGGCTCTCGCATCTGAGCGAAACCGAGCGCCGCGCCTACGTCATTGCGGACAACAAGCTGGCTCTGAACGCCGGCTGGGACAATGACATGCTCGCCATTGAGCTCCAGGGCCTTATCGACGCGGAGTTCGAAATCGAGACGACTGGCTTCTCGCTGGGTGAGGTCGAGATCGTCCTTGACGAAGCGGGAGATAGCGCCCCGGTCGGCGCGGACGCGTCCGAGGACGATGTGATCCCGCCTTACCGGCAAGATGAGCCGGCGGTGACGAAGCCGGGCGACCTCTGGGTTTTGGGCCGCCACCGGCTTCTCTGCGGGGATGCTCGCGACGCCCAGGCACATGCCGCACTGCTTGGCGACGAGCATGTCGATCTCATTTTCAGCGATCCGCCGTTTAACGTTCCGATCGATGGTCATGTCTGCGGCTCGGGTCGCATTCGTCATCGCGAATTTGCGATGGGCGTCGGCGAGATGACTAAGGAGGCATTCACCGCCTTTCTTGTCGATGGGCTCAAGCCTGGTGCTGGGCGCTGCCGCGATGGCGCGATTGCCTTCGTGTGCATGGATTGGCGGCACATGGGCGAGCTTCTTGCGGCTGGCGAGCAGGTCTTTTCGGAGTTGAAGAACGTGTGCGTCTGGAACAAGACAAACGGCGGTATGGGGACGTTCTACCGTTCGAAACACGAGTTGATCTTCGTCTACAAGATCGGCACGGCCCCGCACGTCAACACTTTCGGGTTGGGCGATACTGGCCGGTACCGGACCAACGTTTGGGACTGTGCCGGCGTCAACACTTTCCGGACGAACCGTCTTGAGGAGCTGAACCTGCATCCAACGGTGAAGCCCGTCGCGCTGGTCTCGGATGCTATTAACGACTGCAGCCGCCGCGGCAATATCGTTCTTGACCCCTTTGGCGGTTCGGGAACGACGCTCATTGCCGCACAGAAGACGGGCCGTTCGGCGCGGCTGATTGAATACGATCCAGGCTATTGCGACGTGATCATCAGGCGCTTTGAAAGTCTGACAGGAAAGTGCGCAGTCTTGAAACGCACCGGGCAGGCCTTCGAGGATGTTGAAGCGTCAACCATTGCGAATGCCGGGAGCAACGATACGAGGAGCGGTAAGGATTTGGAATCCGCATTCGTGAGGGACGAGCGTCAATGAGTACGAACGACGCCTCTGGCAAAGCGCTCATGAAGCGGCCGAGCCCACCGAAGGAATTCCAGTTTGAGAAAGGCGTCTCGGGAAATCTGAATGGACGTCCTCGTAAGAGCGGCGGCACGGTCCCGGGGGCGGCCAACGATGCACGGCCGAAGGCATTTGGCGATACATTCATGTCCCTAGCCCTTCAGGAACAGCAACGGCCCATGTCCTTGAAGGAGGGGGAGCGTTCGGAGCTAGTGCCCACCTCGCAGGCAGTTATGCGGAGGTTAGGTGTCGACGCGGTGAAGGGTGTCTCTAAAGCCCAGCAAATGTATCTCAAAATCGCGGCTGATATGGAAGGGCCAGTGACGGCTCAAAAGGTCGCCGCATTCACCTGGGCGGTGAACTATGTCGATGAATGGACCTTACGCTTAATTGAAGAAGTTCGTGCCGGCAAGCCGAGCTCCGAGCCAGTGCCTCATCCCGATGACTTCGCGTTTGACTTCGGCACATTGGAATTCACAGTCGATGGGCCGACGACGCGTCGGCAGAGGCTGTACCAAGACGCGCTTATCGCGGATCTTCCTGAGTTACTGAAAAACTTATCAAAATTGGAAGAACTCCTTGCGGCAGATCGGAAGAATAAGCAACTGCGTGAGGACGTAAGGAAGCAGAATGAAATTATCGACTGGTGCTTGCAGGAAATGGGGAAGCGCAATATCCGCAGGATGACGTATGAAAAGTTAGCGAAGGTGACCCCAAGATAGGCGCTGAAGCCTTGGGCGATTCGGGCCCGTCCCTGCAAATCCCCGGATGCGGGTGTCCGAAGGCGATCACGGGTTTGTGGGAGGGCTGGTAGTAAGGTGATGGTCAAATGCAAGCCCTTATCGTCTCGACGCCTCCACAAGATCGGCAACCGAAGCTCGCCGGTATTTAAATTGTTTAGACGACTAGATAATTGCCGAGTTTTTCAACACGTCGGCGCAAGCGGGCTTCTGCGAGCGCCTATGACGCGCTAGGACCGCTTGATCCGCGCAGATCCGATGACCGCAGTTGGCCGAAAGCAGCTCGTCTGCTTCCGAGAAAAAGGCAGACAAAGCTGCCGTAGAATTCCCCCTCCTTCAGGCGCCGAACCGCCGCTGCCCCGGCGTCGTTCGCCGGATTGAGAGGGTAGGCAGGGATTAGCTCCAGGCGCTGCAGCCGGCAGGTTCAGCGCCGTCTGAGCAAGGCCGCTCAAAGTGGCGGAGTGCTGGCGGGCGGCTGGCGGTGCTTGGTTGCTTGTTCGAAGGCGAAAGCATATCCGAGCAACTTCCCCTCGCTCCACGGCTTTCCTAGAAAGTCCATACCAACAGGCACGCCTAACGGCGCGGTTTCGCTCGGGTGCGAGAAGCCAGCGGGAATATCGATGGCCGGAAAACCTGTCAGCCCCGCCACAATCCCGTTGCGATCGGCT
>JBEEHO010000032.1:0-4907 GCA_041167425.1 Verrucomicrobiota bacterium
GAGGTCCCTCGCCGTCTGCGCGGCTCGGGATGACGGCTGTGGCGAGTCGTTCCGTTAAAATGCTTCCACCACAAAGGGCGGGTTGCGTATCATCCGGGGCAGCGACATGGATGAAACAGCCGGAAAACTCACTTCGGGGGAGCCGCTCAGCGTCGATCAGTTGATCGAATTTTTGCCCGCGTTGAAGGAAGTCGCGCGCGGCCAGCTCGACAACTGGGCGAAAGGCGCGGCCGTTCTCCATCGCTATCGCAAAGGCGAAACGGTTTGCACCGAAGGCGAATTCGGCTCGACCGCCTATTACATCGTCTCCGGCACGGTCGACATCTCCATCAACAATCCGCTGGCACATCTGCGCACGAAGCCGGGCTGGGGATTCTTTGGGCGAAGTGTTGCGCGGATGAAAAGTTTTCTGGTCGACGACGGACAGGACAAGCGCGCGGAGGCGCACGAGCGGAAATTCATCGGGATCGACGCGAACATCGATCTGCCCATGAACAAGCCCATCGCGCAGCTCGGCGCGGGTGAACTTTTCGGAGAAATGACCTGCCGAACTTTTCAGCCGCGCTCGGCCACCGTCATCACGCGCGAACCGTGTGTGATGGTGGAAATGTTGCGCGTGATTCTCGACATGCTCGTCGGCAATCGCCAGGTCTCCGATGCCTCGAAGGCGACCTCGAAAGTGAAGGCGCCCACCTTCAAAGGGACTTCTTTCAAAGTGGAGATGGAGAAAAAATATCGCGAACGCTCGCTTGAAACCCATCTCCGCAGCGTCGCCCTCTTCGCCACGGTCGGAGATGAATTCATCGCTTATCTCAAGGAGAAAGTTGAGCTGGTCTCCTACAACCAGAACCAGGTCATCTGCAAGGAAGGCGAGGAGGCGGATGCGTTTTATCTGATCCGCTCCGGAATGGTGCGGGTCTCGCAGGCGATGCCGGGCGGCGAAATGGTCCGCACTTATTTGAGCCGCGGAGATTATTTTGGGGAGATCGGATTACTGCGATCGATCAAACGGATCGCGACCTGTGCCGCGCTCGATGCCGTGGACGTGGTCAGGATTCCCGCGGTCGAGTTCAATCTCATGCTGGAAAAATTCCCCGGGGTGCGCGCGCAGCTCGAGCCGGTGGCTGAAGCACGCATGACCGCGACGAAAGCGCGCACCGCGCCGCCGGGATTGCAGCTCGATGATTTTTTGAATCAAGGATTGTTCGAAGCGCAAAATCTTCTGCTGATCGACCTCGATAATTGCACCCGCTGCGATGCCTGCGTGCAGGCTTGCGCGAAGGCGCACGACGGCGTCTCGCGGCTGTTGCGCGATGGCTTGCGCTACGATCACTTTCTCGTCGCCACGGCATGCCGCTCGTGCCGCGATCCGCTCTGCATGACGCAGTGCCCGGTGGGTTCCATTCGCCGCAAGGAAAACCTCGAGATCATCATCGAAGATTGGTGCATCGGCTGCGGGAAATGCGCCGAGCTCTGCCCCTACGGCAACATCAACATGCACCCGCTCGAGGTGATCAAGGAAGTGAAGACCGAGATCAAATCAACGACGCCGGGCGTGCCGCCGAAGGTGAAGATCGAGAAGAAAAAGACGACGGCTTACAAGGCGAATACCTGCGATCTCTGCACGCAGTTATCCGTGCCGAGTTGTGTCTACGCCTGTCCGCATGACGCGGCGAAGCGCGTCGATCCACAGCGATTTTTCGGTGATGCCATGGAAGCGCAGGCGGACATTCTGAAAACCAGCTGGACGCCGGAACGGCGTTACGAGACCCACACCACCCACTGAATGATTGCAGATTTCAGATGGTCGATTGCAGATGGAAAATCCGTGGCGCTATCGATGAATCTGCAATCGGGCATCTGAAATCTTAAATTCTCCATGCGGATCACTAACTGGAAGCACTTTCCCTGGTTTGTTTTCGTTTGCCTGGCGACGAGCGCTGCGTGCCTGCTCTACGTCGGTAATTTCCATCCGCAGCGGATGCCGGCGGGGATTCGTTTGCCGCCGTCGCTGATCCAATCTCCGACCGAACATCACACCGTGGGCGGAACGCCGCTTGGCCTGGCTTTCGGCGCGATTTCCCTGGGAATTTTTGTTTTCGCCGCGCTCCTGAGTCTCCGAAAAAAAATTCCGCTGTGGCGAATCGGGACCGTGCAACGGTGGTTGCGCGCTCACATCTGGCTCACGTTTCTCACGATGCCGCTCATTATTTTGCACAGCGGTTTTCGGCTGGGCGGACCGATGACCACGCTGCTCATGGCCCTTTACGCCGTGGTGATGGTGAGCGGAATCTACGGGCTCGTGCTCCAGCATCTCATGCCGCGTTTGATGAAGGAGCGGCTGCCCGCCGAGACTGTCTTCGAACAAATCCCTCATATCCGCGCCCAACTGTGCGTCGCGGCCGAGAAGATGCGCGACTCCTTCAAGCCCGCCCCGCCTGCTGCGGCAAAAAAAGCCGACGCGGGCGCGCCGGCGCCGAGTGCCGCGAAGTCAGCGACCGCCGGGTCCGCCGTCATGGCTTCGACGAAAGGAGAGTTGAGCACTCCAACGGCCCGTGCAAAATCAGCGACTGGTTCCACTGTGACGGCAGAGCCCGTGACGGCGGTCGCCGCGACAAGCAGCGCGGCTCCAATTGCAAAAGCCGCGCAGGTTTCCCCGGAACCGTCGATCCCTTCGGCGGCGAATGCCGCGGCTCCATCCGCTTCGCCAAAGGCGGCCGAGACAATCGGCACTCCGACAGCGCGGGTGCAAAGCGACCCGCCGGGCGCTCCCATTCCGCGAGCGTCGGTCCCGGCTGGCGACGAAGCTGCGCCGGATCCGCCAGTTGCTTCTGCAAGTGTGGCGCCCGCGCCCGTGCCCAAACCCGCGGTCGCCGTCGCTCCCAAACCAGCAGCCCCGGCTGCCGCAAAACCCGCAGTTCCAGCCGTGGCAAAACCGGCCATCGCGAAGCCTGCCGCCGCGCCAGCGAAACCTGCCCCGCCACCGGACCCGGCGTCGGAAGCGGCGCTGGTTGAATTCATCGAGCGTCAGATTCTTCCATATTTGCGGGCCCGGCGTGGAGAGCGATTGCGCCTCGGTAATGCGCGTTTCTCCGACGACACCTTTCGCTTCGTGAAGCTGCGGGTGTCGGACACCTACCGCAGTCGCGTCGAAGAAATCCAGGGGTGGTGCGATGAGCGGCGCATGCTCGATCTCCAGACGCGTCTTCAACACTGGCTCCACGGCTGGCTTTTCATTCACGTGCCATTTTCCTTCCTGCTCCTGATGCTCACGTTCTGGCATGCCTACGTGACTCTTTTTTATTATTGAGCGCCGATTATGGCCACGCCCGGACGCACCCAAAAACAGATTGCCGAGCGCTACAAAGGCAATCTCGGTTACTACAAGCGGAAACATCCGTGGCGTGTCGCGCGCTGGTGCGTCAGCTTCCTCGCCATCGCCGGCGGGATCGGGGGCATTCTTCTTTTTCAGAAACGCGGGAATGAAGAGTTTTTCAGCTCAGGAAAAATCTCAAGCCACCACGCGGCATTCGAGCAAAACTGCGCGCAGTGTCATGACAAGGGCGCCGTGCTCGGCGATCGCATCACGCTGGTAAAATTCAAGAGCGTGGTGAACGACCGGTTCCAGCACGGAATCGATTTCACCGCGATCGATCGCAAATGCGAGCACTGTCATCAGCAGCACTCGCTGCACGAACCGAGTGTGGTGGAAAATCGTTCCTGCTCAGTCTGCCATCAGGAGCATCTGGGAGCGGGGCCAATGAAGCGCGTCGCCGATCTCCAGTGCGCTTCGTGTCACAACGACCGCGGCATCATGGAGGCATCCGCGCAGAAAGGCGCGCAGCTCCCGCCCGCGACGTTTCATCTGCGACCGCATCCTGCCCAACAGCTCGTTTTCGAGATGCCCCGGCCGCCGCGCGGTTACACTCAGGTCCTTTCTTCCTTCGCGGGCGACCATCCGGAGTTTCAGCTCGTGCGCGAGAAAGCGCGCGATCCCGATGTGCTCCGCTTCAATCATCAGCGCCATTTTGCGACGGACATTTCACCGGTGGAAAAAAACCGAAAGTTGGATTGCAATTACTGTCACAAGACTGATCCCGAGGGCCGTTTCTATCAGCGCATCAATTTCGCGGCGAACTGCCAGGCGTGTCACGCGTTGCTCTTCGATAAAAATAATCCGCAGCTCCACATCCCGCATGGCGACGTGAACCTGGTGCGCACTTTCCTGCGCACGCTGCCGGCGCAATACGGCGATTACGCGCGGCTGAATAAAGGAAAAATCCGCGACGGCGATGTGCAAATATTCGTCGCGCAACAAATCAGGAGATTGCAGGAGCAATTCCACACGGGCGAGGAATTGGAGCGAGCCGTCTTTTTTGAAACAGACCCTTACAAACCGCAGCGGCAGACGGCTGCTCCGACCCGGGCCAACTACGCCGGGTGCGCTTTATGTCACGATGTGAAAGCGGATCGCAACGCATTCCCCGCTCTCACGAAACCGGTGCTGATCGATCGATGGATGCCGCAGGCAAAATTCAATCACGCGAAGCACCAGGTCGATCCGGTCACGCACGAAAAATTGGATTGTAACAAGTGCCATCGGGCGCTCATGAGTCGCGAAACGTCGGACGTGTTGATGCCGGCCAAAGCGGATTGTGTGACCTGCCACAGTCCGAAAGGGAAGGTCGTTTCGGAATGCATCACGTGCCACGGCTACCACGCGCCCGCGCAGATGGCCGCGACAGATGTGCATGCCGATGCGCGCGGTTCGTTTAAGGAAATGTTGCTCGGCAGCAATCGCTGAGTCGTCTTTCCGGGGAGCGCACGCGCCCCCGCGTGCCGGCGACGGCGCCCTCGCCGTCGCGAGCCTTTTCTGTGAACGCGCAAAGTTCGTTTCGGCGAGGCGC
>JBEEHO010000033.1:0-4990 GCA_041167425.1 Verrucomicrobiota bacterium
TCAGTGGGAAGATGTGATCGAGCGCGGCGATCCCTACTATAACCGCAATCTCGATCTCGAGCGCGGCGACTACAGCCTCGGCAAGCGTAAATGAGTAACGTTCTCTTCGCGCTTTATCACGATTTCACGGCGAACAGCGCGATTCACGTCCACAACTTCGCTCTTCACCTCGCCGCGCTCGGACACGGAGTCGCCGTGGCAGTGCCGGATAACAAGGAGACGGCTGAGAATTTAGGCGAGCGCTCGTACGCGGTCGCCGCTTTTGCGGAATGCGACGGGACTTGGAGCGCGCTTTTTTCCAATGGCAACGGGCCCGATGTGGTTCACGCGTGGACGCCGCGCGAAAATGTCCGGCTTTTTTGCGAGAAGTTAATGGGGTTCGCGTCATTTACGCTCGTCGTTCACCTCGAAGACAACGAAGAGCTGATCCTCGAAGTAAATCTCGGCCGCCCCTTCGATGAGTTGGAAAGGACGCCCTCGCTGCGCGTGCCGGGTAATCTTTCGCATCCCCAAAATTATCGCCGTTTTCTCGCCAGCGCCTCCGGCATCACCTTGATCATGGATCGATTGGAGAAATTCGTGCCTCCGGCCGTTCCCACGCTCATTCTCTGGCCGGGAGCGGACCGGCAGCTTTTTTCTCCGCAGGAAAAAGATGGAGATTTTCTCGCGGGCCTCGGCGTGCCGCCGGGAAACATCGTTCTGTGTTACACCGGCAACGTTCACTCGGCCAATGCCCGGGAAGTGCGCAGCCTTTATCTCGCCGCCGCCGTGCTCCACCGCGAAGGGATTCCCACCACGCTTGTTCGCGCCGGAAAGGATTATTGTCCCTTTCTCGGGCCGGACGAAAAATGGGCCCGCGAAGTTTCCGTCGACCTCGGCTACGTGAAACATGTCGATATCCCGCACATTCTCGGGCTCGCCGATTTTCTCATTCAACCGGGGACAAACGATGCCTTCAACGAATTCCGCCTTCCGGCGAAGCTGCCGGAATTCTTCGCCATGGGACGCCCAGTGCTCCTGCCCCTGACAAATGCAGGACGTTTTGTTCGCCATGGCGAAGAGGGATGGGTCCTGCCGAAAATGGATGCGCTGGGCATCGTCGATGCGCTGAAAACGCTGCGGGCCGACGAACAATTAGTGAAGCGACTTTCCGAAGGCGCCCTCGCTTTTTGCGACGAGCATTTCAACTGGAAGAAGAACACGCGGACCCTCGATCAGTTTTACGAGCAAATCCGCCGGACACGACCTGAGCAAGCCCATGACAAAGCCGCAACGGTTTCTTAAAGAACCTGCCATCGCGGCGGAGATCGTCGCGCGCTTCCGGGCAGCAAACAAAGCGCCGGAAACAAGCTACGCCACGGTGCGCGATTACTGCGAAAGCGTCGATCACTTGCCGCAAATCACCGGCTTGGATGGTGACCTGAAAAACGTGCAACGTCCCTGGGCGGTGAAGGCACTGCTGCGCTGCGTGCCGCCACCTGCGCGCATTCTCGAAATCGGCGGCGGCGAACCGATCGTGAGTGGATTCCTGAACGAGCTCGGCTACGACGTCACGCTGGTCGATCCCTACGATGGTTTTGGAAATGGGCCGACGGAATATGAAAGGTACGTCGAAGCCTTTCCGAATGTGAAGATCGTGCGGGCTTATCTCGAGCCGCGGATGCAGGCTTTCGCCGCGAATTCGTTCGACGCGATTTTTTCTGTTTCGGTCCTGGAGCATCTCCCCTGGGACGCGGCCGCCAACGCGTTTCGCGCGATTGGAGAATTTCTCGCGCCCGGTGGCGCCTCCATTCATTGCTTCGATTTCGTGCTCCAGGGCATCGCGCAGGAGTACGACCTAACGAGCGCTCGTCACCTGCTGGCGCTGCAGAATCAATTGCAAAATCGCGAGGGCGAAACGGGCTTCGATGAATTGCTGGAGCGTCTGAAGGGCGATCTCGAAACCTTTTACCTTTCGCCCCAGGGCCATCACAGCTGGCGCGGCGGTCTTCCTTACGAGAAATTTCCGTTTCGCAAGGTAGTCTCCCTGCAGACAATCGCATTCCGGCCTAACGACAACAGTCCGTAACGGCGGGTTACTTCCGCGCGGCCGAGATCTCGCGGAGCCGCGTTACCATCCGGTCTCCCGCCCTCTTGAGCGAAAGCTTTTCCCGCAGCTCTGTCTGCGCCCGGGCCCCGAGGGAGGCGGCAGATTCGCGATTCTCAAATACTTCACGCATGTATTTCGCCGCCTCCTCCTCGGAAGGCTCCGCCCAAACACTGCCCTTCAGATAAATGGGGCCGCTTTTTTGAATTTCAACCAGCTTGTAACCCACCAGCATGCTGTTCTTGGAATTCATGAAGTCGAGATTGCCCGAGTAACCCGTGGCGATCGCCGGTTTGCCCAAAAGCATTGCTTCGGCCAGCGCAAGCCCGAAACCCTCGGAGCGATGGAGCGAGATAAAACAGTCGGCCAGGTCGAGAAAGCCAAAGGCCTTTTCGCGCGTGACCACGCGATCGATCAAAATAACTCCGGCCTGGTTCGCCGCTAGGGTGAGCCGCTCGAGAGCCGCGGGATCGGCGTGGCCGCGGCTGACCTTGATGACGAGCGTCGCTTTTTCATTGCGCGCGAAAGCCGCACGAAAGGCGCGAATGACCGCGAGCGGATTTTTCCGCTCGATCTCGCTGTACATGTCGAACATGAACAGGAAAACGTAGTGATCGTCCGGAATACCGAGATCCGATTTCGAAACTTTTTCGACGCGATCGACTTCGACGCCCGGTTCCATTTTGAAAATCGGAAGCGGCATGCGCGAACGCATCGCCTGGGCGACGAACTCAGTGGGTGCCCAGATCTCGTCGGGCAATGGGGCCACCTCCAGCCATTCGTCGGGTATGTTTTCGAGCTCCCAGGCCCAGTAGGCAATCCGGTAGACACCATCGCGGCGCAGCAGTCCGCTGCGCTCGTAGGCGGAGGCGAAGTAGGGCGTGGGCGCGACGTTGATGATGGTGAAGGGATGGATCTCGAGCCCGAGCCACGCCGCGCGATCGAGAAACTCCGTTTTCAGCGCAACGGGAACGTCGCGGCAGGATGTTTCCAAGCCGGCGCGTTCCAGCGCGGCCTTCGCCCAGAGCGCGGCCTGTTGAATACCGGAAGGATAACAAAAATGACTCAGGATGTTCACGCCCACCAGAGGCGGCGCTTCCGGGGCATCGTGTGAAAGAATCTGGCCTTCGAGAAAAGTTCGGTGCGGCGAGGGAAGCAACGGAGGCGGCGCCGCGCCCAGGCGGTGCCGTCGAAAAAACGCGGCGTATTGCTGCTCGAATAAGCGGGCGAAAGTTCTCCATCCGCCCCGAGTGAGAGCAAGCGGAAAGTCCCGCTGCCATTCGGGATTCACCAGATAGGAAAGCGCCAGTCCCTTGTCGAGGTCTTCACTCGATTCGTGCAGGAACCATAAAATTTGTTCGTCCTGGAGCAGCTGATCCGCCCGGCCATGCTTTATCAGCCAGGCAAGAAAACTTCGCTGGCCGAGAGGCAAAAGCCCGAGCGGGTAGAGATGCTGCAGGACCGCGTCCCGGAGATAGATGTCGTAGATCCGGTTCCCAATGCGATGACGAAACGCGCCCTGGATTTTCTTGCGGGCGCGATCCGAAAGGCCAAATTTTCTCGCGCCTTTACCGCAGAGCCATTCGCAAAATCGACTCTGGCCTCCACTCGAAAGCGCTTTCGGAAAACGCCACCGGAGCCAGCGGCTGCGCCGGAGAATTCCCAGCGCGAACCGGGCCGCGAAGGCCTCGCTGATCTCGGCTTCGGCAGCCGTCGCTTCGGGAAACGCGAGCCTGGATTCGGCGCAGAGAGCCGGGAATGAGTCGCTCCATACTTCTAGAACCGATGATTCCGCAGTCACGATTTCCTTATGCTCCGGGGCGAACGATGAATTCGAAGCGCCCAAAGACGCGTCAGGCGTCTTCAAACCGCGTTTTGCAAACGGAACCTATCGTCTGGCGAAATTTGGTCAAACAACCTCTGCTTCTGCCGGGCTGGAAGCTTGACAGTCCTAGGCCGACTTCTAATTTCAGCTTGCCAGCGGCCGAGCGCCGGATTCCTGCTAAAAATGTGACCGCCTCTTCCTCATTTTATCGCTCCTCCGTGGGCAAAAAAATGATCGTGGCGGTCACCGGCGTTGTGCTGATCCTTTTTATAGTGGGACATCTTCTCGGGAATTTGCAGATTTTCCTCGGGCCCGATTGGGTGAACGGCTACGCGGAACACTTGCGCGGGCTGGGCCCTTTCCTGTGGGTCATCCGGGCTTTTCTCCTCGTGAATGTGCTCGTGCATATTTATTTCACGATCAGCTTGGCGATCGAGAATCGGCTGGCGCGGCCGGAGCAGTACGAAAGGAAAGACCACGTGAAAGCGACCTTCGCCTCGCGTTCCATGGCCATGAGCGGATTGGTGGTGCTGGCTTTCATTCTTTATCATCTCGCGCACTTCACGGTCCGCGTGACCGATCCCCGGTTTCTATTGCTGAAGGCCGACCCGCTCAATCGCTACGACGTTTATTCGATGATGGTCTACGGCTTTCAGAATATTTTCGTCTCGGCTTTCTACATCCTTGGCATGTTCCTCCTCGCGCTGCACTTGAGTCATGGGACCTCGAGTTTCTTCCAGTCCCTCGGCTTGAATGACAAAAAATTCACGCCGCGTCTCGCGACGGCTGGGCGCATTTTTGCGTGGTTGATTTTTGTCGGTTACACCTCGATTCCGGTCGCCGTCCTGCTCCATCTGGTGAGACCGGCGCAAGCATTATGATCGGAACCCTGGACGCCAAAATTCCTTCGGATCCACTTGCGGAGAAATGGTCGTCACACAAGGATCACGCGCGGCTGGTGAGCCCGAACAATCGCCGGAAATTCCAGATTATTGTGGTGGGCAGCGGTCTCGCCGGCGGATCGGCCGCGGCCACGCTGGGGGAGCTCGGCTACAACGTGAAATGCTTTTGCTATCAGG
>JBEEHO010000034.1:0-7883 GCA_041167425.1 Verrucomicrobiota bacterium
CTCCCCGGATAACTCTCATGATTCGCGCGATTCTTTTCGATATGGGCGGCACGCTCGACGGCGATGGGCTGCATTGGCTCGAGCGTTTCCTCGCGCTCTACCGGACTTTCGGCGTCGATCTTTCCCGCGACCGCATCCGCGAGGCGTTCGACGAAGCGGAACGGCGATCCGCTCTCGATGAAACCATTGCATCGGCGGATTTCCGGGAAATGATGGAGCTGCACGTGAAGTGGCAACTCGCCCATCTCGGATTGCATGATGCAGGCCTCGCACAGCATCTCGTCGAAGGCTTCATCGCACCAGTGCGCGCGGCGGCCGCAGAAAACGCGCAACTCCTGGCGACCCTCGCAGGGCGAGGATTTGAATTGGGTGTGGTCTCCAATGGCTGCGGCAACGTCGACCGGCTCTGCGCGGATTTTGGTTACACGCCGTTTCTCTCTCTCGTCGTGGACTCTCGTCGCGTCGGCCTTTTCAAACCGGACCACGCGATCTTTCTTCATGCCGCCGAAAAACTCGGCGGCGATCCGGGAACCATGATGATGGTGGGCGATTCGTTTGAACGCGACGTCGTGCCCGCGAAGAAGGCCGGCATGCAAACCGCCTGGCTTGAAGGCGTCACGTCGCGCGAATGTCCCGATCCATCACTCGTCGATCTCCGTCTCCGCCGGCTGTCTGATCTTCCGGCCGCCTTGAACGTCAGGGCGGCATTGCGAGCCGGTGTGCTGGCCGCGGGCCGCGGTGAGCGATTACGCACGCCATCCAATCATCTGAAGCCGCTCGTGAAAGTAGGCGACCAGACGTTAATCGAGCACGTTCTCCACTCAATGGCGGATGCGGGAGTGTCTGAAGTCGTCGTGATCATCAACCAGGATTCCCTCGCCGTGCGCGATCATGTCGCCGCCTTGAAGTGGCCTTTCGCGCTGCACTGGATTGTCGAGACCACGCCCACTTCCATGCATAGTTTTCTTCGCCTCATCGAAACACTCGCGGCGGATGGTGATGATGGACCGTTTCTCCTTTCCACGGTCGATACCGTCGCGGGCGCGCAGACTTACGCGCGGTTTATCGCGGAAGCGCGGACCATCGAATCGGCGGCGATCACGCTCGCCCTTACTTCTTCGGGAAATGATGAGAAGCCGCTGCTGGTGCGAATGGCGCCCGGCAGTTCACGCATCGTCGCCATCGGAGACGCGGCCGCGCCTTCTGATTATGCGACGGCAGGAGTGTATGCGGTCCGCGCTTCGATTCTGCGCGAAGCCGATGCGGCAAGGCTTGATGGCCTCGACGCGCTTCGGACTTTTCTCGGGCGCCTCCATGATCGCGGCTATCCGCTCGC
This sequence comes from Verrucomicrobiota bacterium, assembly GCA_041167425.1. Lineage (GTDB taxonomy): Bacteria > Verrucomicrobiota > Verrucomicrobiia > Chthoniobacterales > UBA10450 > AV80. Next base: position 1,337 of record JBEEHO010000034.1, read on the forward strand.
GGGCATTCCGATCGCGGAATCGATCGATGTCGATCGCCCGGCCGATATCGGAACGGCGGAAGCTTTTCTCCGGAGCGCCGCGGTATGAAACGCCTGCTCGGCTTGTACCGGGAAAAACAATACTCGCCCGGCCGGCACCAATCGAACGACGTCCTGCTCCTGGATCACATTGCGCACCGTCTGCGCGAGCGCGAATTCACGGTCGATCTTCTCACGCTGGACGAAGCGAACAACCACCGCGCGGACGCGACCATCGTTTTCTCGATGTGCCAGGGGCGAGCCTCACTCGAACGTCTGGCGGAGTGGGAGCGCGACGGCGTCCGGATCATCAACAGTCCGCGCTCCGCCTTGAACACCCATCGCGATCGGTTGCCCGCCCTGATGGTTGAGGCCGAGGTGTCGTTCCCGCAAACCTACCTGGTCGACACGAAGGGAAAAGCCGATCTGCATTCGCTCGATCTCGACGGAGGAATCTGGCTGAAGCGTGGCGATGTCCACGCGTCCGTGACCGCGGACGTGCAGTGGGTGGATTCGCGGGAGCGCCTGGATACCGGGCTGGCGGAATTTTCGCGCCGTGGAATCGACATGGCCGCGGTGCAGGCGCATCGGGCCGGCGACGAAATAAAATTCTACGGCGTCACCGGCGGTGGATTTTTTCACTGGTTCTACTCGGGCGAGGCGCGGAAATATCCTTTCAATTTTACAGATTTGGAAAGACTGGCGAACCAGGCGGCCGGCACGGTTGGTTTGGATATTTTCGGCGGCGACGTCATCGTATCACCGTCAGGCGAGCTGACCTTGATCGATTTGAACGACTGGCCTTCGTTCGCTCCCTGTCGCGAGCGAGCATCTTATGCGATAGCGGATTTCATCACGAAGCGTGTCCATGCTCACTAAAACTCACTCGGACTCCAAGGCGCGGACGAAAGTGCTCTTTGACGAAGAACATCGATTCATCGCCCCGGGATTGCAGACGATCGCGTTGCTCTCGGAACTGGCGATCGCTCACGGGAGCGGCGCGACGCTGACGGATCTCGATGGGCAAACCTATCTCGACCTAAACGCGGGAGTATCGGTCGCGAGCCTTGGCCATGCTCACCCGCGCTACGTCGCGGCGCTGACCCGGCAACTGGAGGCGGTCACCGTCGGCAGTTTCACGTCTCAACCGCGCGCAGAACTCGTCAAGCTGATCGCGGACCTGGCGCCAGGCGAGCTCTCGCGCACGCAATTCTTCAGCGGCGGCGCCGAAGCGGTCGAAGCCGCGATTCGGCTGGCTCGTTCTTTTACCAAGCGAACCGACATCGTCGGTTTCACCGGCGGCTTTCATGGAAAAACAGCAGGTGTGCTTCCGCTTTCGGATGTCGATTGGAAAACTCTCATCGGTCCCCTGCCCACAGGTCACCATCTCGCGCCGTACGCGGACCCCACCACATTCGAGGGTTCGGCGGCGGACTGCCGGGAACACGCGATCAAAGAACTGAGACGCGTGATTGAGCAGGACGTGGCGGGACGCCCCGCCGCGATTGTGATCGAGCCGATCCAGGGAACTGCCGGCAACATCGTGCCGCCGCCGGGATTCCTTCGCGACGTGCTCGAGGTCGCGCACGAGTACGGCGCGCTCCTGATCGCCGACGAAATGATCACAGGCTTTGGCCGCACCGGTCGCATGTTTGGATGCAACAGTGACGGCGTAGTCCCGGACGTCATGACTCTCGGCAAAGGAATGGCCTCCGGATTTCCGGTGAGCGCCCTGGTTTCAACCGATGAGATCATGGCCGCGAAACCGTTCTCGCTGCCGAGCGCGTCTTCCTCCAGCTACGGCGGGAATCCGCTTGCCGCGGCGGCGGCATTGGTCACGATCCAGACCATTCTGTCGGACAAACTGGTCGAGAATTCCGCCGCGGTCGGGAGTGTGTTGCGCGATGGACTGCAGGCGCTCTCCACGCGGCATCGTTCGATCGAGAATGTGCGAGGGCAAGGATTGTTGATCGGCTTCGATTTCGTGACCGATCAAGAAACGAAGACGCTTCTTCCGAAGGAAAAATGCATCGCATTCTTCAAGGACTGCCTGGCCGAAGGGCTGATCATGATGAGCTATACGCCCCGCGTCCGCGTCCATCCGCCGCTCATTCTCTCGGCTGAGCAAGCGAACTCCGCGCTGGCCATTATCGACCGGGTGCTGGAACGCCTGGAAACGAACCTCTGAGCTAGCCTGCGACCGGGCGGGTCATCCCGAGGCTGGCGAAGCGCGCCGAGGGAACTCGCATCTGCAATTGACGCGTCCTGCAAGAAAGAAAGCGAGGACTGCATTTGAGAGGTCCCTCAGCGTCTTCGCGCTTCGGGATGACAATTCATGCAGCGGTCCCATCGTCACGCGTGCCGCCATTTCTCGGAACTGGCGGTTCTAGCGTGGCACCGCGAAGGTTGAACGGTGCTAAGAGGAGCGATAATCGGATTTGGTGAAGTCGCCCGGAATGGGCACTGGCCGGCATACGCGAAATCGCGCGAGGCGAACATCGTCGCCGTAGTCGATCGCACGGAAGTGCGCCGCCAGGCCGCGCATGAATCGTTGCCGGGAGTGGCGACGTTCGGCACGATCGAGGAACTGGCCGCAAACGCCGAGATCGATTTCGTGGATATCTGCACGCCACCGGCATTGCACGGCCAACCGATGCTCGAGGCGCTGGCGCGAGGATGGAATGTCCTGTGCGAAAAACCACTCTTGTTGGATCTGGTCGAACTCGAAAAAATTCGGAGCCTCGCGCGACAATCCGGACGTGCCGTCGTGCCTGTCCATAATTGGAAGTATGCGCCGATCGTGAGGCGCGCGACGGAGATGTTGCGCTCCGGAGCCATCGGCCGGCTGCGGCAAATCGAAATCGAAACTCTGCGGATCCAGGATTGCGCGGTGGCCGATCCCGATCATCCGAATTGGCGGCGCGATCCGGCGATCGCCGGCGGCGGGATTCTGATGGATCACGGCTGGCACGCGATCTATCTGGCGCGCCACTGGTTTGGAGAGGATCCGATCGATGTCCACGCGTCTCTCGAACGCGCGGCGCCCACCGCGGTTGAAAACGAAGCGACACTGACGCTCGAATTTCCGAACGGAACCGCCAGGATTTTTCTTACCTGGAAGGCCGAGGTGCGGCGAAACACCATGCGCCTCCTCGGTGATCGCGGTGAGATCATGATCGACGACGACCGATTGAAGGTCGGCCGCGAAGCGATCCAATTCGAGAGCGGTCTCTCCGCGGGTTCGCATCATGCCGACTGGTTCGCCGCCATGCTGCCGGACGTTATCGCGAGCTTTCGCGCTCCCGACACGGCGCGGGAATCTTTCGACGAAGCGGCGCTCTGCCTTTCGGTAATCCGCCGCGCCTACGAGTTTTCGTAGGTGGAATCCGCGTCGCCCGCCCGCCGGCCTCTCGTTCCAAAGACATAATCCCAGAGCGGAGAACTCACTCCGTATCCGATGTGATCGTCTTTGTAGTGGTGGCGCATGTGATATTGCTTCAACCAAAGCCACATCCCGCGCTTCATCGATAGATGATGCGTCGCGTAGTGAATCATGTCGTAGCAGAGATAACCGAAGAGAAACCCCGCGAATGGCGTGGGCATCAGGCGTCCGAAAGCGCCCAAAAATAGCCCGTAGAAAATCACGCAGAATGGGAGGCTAATGACCGGCGGCATGACCAGCCGGCTGGCATCCTGCGGATAATCGTGGTGCACGCCGTGCATGAGGAAGTGCAGTTTCTTCCCCCAGCCGCTCCTCGGTTGATAATGGAAGACCCATCGGTGCATCACGTATTCGACGAAGGTCCAAATGAGGAGACCGAGCGCGAAAAAGCCAGCGGCAGAAGCCAGCGGCAAATCGCCTTGAGCGATCGCGAGATAGAGCAGATAACCGATCACCGGAAGGTAAATCACCAGCGGAGTCACCGGGTGGACGTGCGAGAAAAGCTCCATGAAGTCGCTCTCGAACATCCGGACCGATTCGTTCTTGTTGGAAACGAAGCGCTGCGCCATACGGTTTACCATGCTCGATTTCGAGCGCCCCTCAACGCCCCTCGGCGTGCTGCAACTGCGCCGGGACCAGCGTGTCGGACAGGATATTCAGCGCTTCATCGAGGTCGGCGCGTGTGTGATTCGCGGTCACGCACGCCCGGAAACAAATCTTGTCCTGCGGGACCGCCGGATAATCGACCGGCGCCACCCAAAGACCACGCTGGCGAAGTTCATGTCCCAGCCGATACATCCGCTCACGATCGCCGATGACCAGAGGCATGATGTAAGTGGTCGAATTTCCCGTATCAATGCCGAGCCCGGTCAGTTGCTTGTGGAAATAATCCGCATTTTCCCAGAGGCGTTTGCGCAATTCCAGTTGGCTTGCGCCGAGTTCGAGGGCTTTCAAAATGGCGGCGACGACCACCGGCGGCAGCGCGCAGGAATAGACATATGGGTGCGAATAAAATCGGAGGTAATCGAGCGTTTCCTTTGAGCCGGCCACAAAACCACCCAGCGCTCCAAAGGCTTTCGAAAAAGTTCCGTAAAGAATGCGAACGCGTTTCTCGACCCCGAAATGTTCCACCGCGCCGCGACCATGCTCTCCGCATGCGAGCATCGAATGCGCTTCATCGACGAAGACCTGCGCTTCATGCGCATCGGCCACATCCATCAGCGCGTTCAAATTACCGAAGTCCCCATCCATCGAATAGATACCCTCGACGATAACCAGCTGGCGTTTCCCTTTGTGGCGGGTCAGGGCAGCGTCGAGCGACTCCGGATCGTTGTGCTCGAAACGTTCGGACCGAGTGCGCGCGAGCACGGCACCGTCCCGCAGGCTGAGGTGGGATCGATTGTCCATCACAGCCACGTCGCTCTTGCGCAACAATCCGGAAATGGTCCCAAGCGCTCCGCCGAAACCGCTGTTGAAGAGCATCGCATCTTCGTAACCGAGGAACTCCGCCATCTTCTTTTCCAATTGCCGATGAAGATCGGTCATGCCTGAGAGCATCGGTGAACCGCACGCGCCCAGACCGTGCGTGCTCAGCGCCTCATGCGCGGCCGCAATCACTTCCGGATGGTTCGCCAGGCCGAGATAATTGTAGGAGCAAAGATTGATGACCGGATGCGGTTTGCCGTTGTAATTCAGCGTGGTCCGCGCTTCGGCCGGGCCGAGGAGTTGAGGCTCGTATAACTCGATGGCCCACTCTCCGACGTGATGCCAGCGGGTGAAAGCCGGGGGCGGTTTTAACGGATCTTTGCTGTCGCCCACCAGAAAATCGCTCAGGCTAAACTTCCCCGGATCGTTTTCCACGGTCAGACCGGCCTCGGCCGGTTGCTCTGGAATGTCTGGATTCAATGGCATTATCGGGACATGCGGCGCTTGCACGCCTGATGATTCTTGGTGAAGGAGCGAATGAGAGGCGATGCAGCGATCGCCGTGATGGTCATTCGATTGAGCAGCCCAGCAAGATATGGAACAGGACGCGAAACGTCCATAAATAAAACAGTCCTCACTCCAGTGGTGTCCATCCCGGCTTCAGGCGCGGGGCAGTCCCCGTTTTCGCTCAGAAACGCGGAGCCTACTGCGAGAGCGCCAACTCGCAACCGGATTCAGATCCTCTAGAGATTGTTGGCCCGGACCTCTATCTTGTGCGCATGGTGACGACTCCGAAGCGAAACTTCCAGCGCTTCGGCCTCCTCCCGGTTGCGCTCATTTTGCTCACGGTGGTGACGCGACTGCCCTCGCTGCTCCATCCCCAGGCGATCGACGACGAGGCGGTCTATTCCATGGTGGCTAATGAAGTGGTCGATGGAGGCCGGCCTTACCTCGAGGCGGTCGAACGCAAGCCGCCACTGCTCTTTTGGACCTACGCCGCCATCTTCGGTCTCGCGGGAAAATATAACTGGGTGGCACTGCATTTCGTCGCGCTCCTGTGGACGCTTGGGACGATGGCCGGTCTTTATGCGATCGGTCGACGGTTATTCAATCGCGAGACCGGTTTGATTGCCGCGCTGCTTTACAGCGTCTTCCAGCCCTGGGCCACCGCGAACAACCTCGCTTTCAATGGAGAATTGATGATGAATCTGCCGCTTGTCTGCGCGTGGGCCATCGCCTTCGGACCGGGCAAGACGCGGCTGCGGCCCGAACTTCTCGCGGCGGGCGCGCTTCTTTGCGCAGGATTTTTGCTCAAACAACCGGCGGCAATCACGGCGATTCCGCTTGGAATTTATCTTCTTCTCCCGAGCTACCGCGCGAGCCGGGGCCTAACGAAAACGGAATCGGTCATTCACGCGGCGATGCTCACGGTTGGATTTTTCGCCACGCTCGGTCTGGCGGCGGCCGTGCTCTATCGCCAGGGCATTTTGCGCGAAGCGTTCTATTGGACGTTTACGAATCACTCTGTTCCGCACATCTTCTGGAGTGCCGGAGTTCTTTACACGCTGGCGTTTATCGGAGCGTGCCTGCCGCTCGTCATCGGCGGCGCGATGGCATTCCGGGATAAGGATGGTCTGTGGACAAATAAGATCGCCGAGCGCT
>JBEEHO010000035.1:0-2988 GCA_041167425.1 Verrucomicrobiota bacterium
GAATCGACGAAGCCGTATTTCCTGCTGGCTCGGTCACGCTGAATCCAGCAAGCGTCAATTCGCCCGAGCAACCGCCGTCGCGCTGATCTGCCTCAGACCGTCGTGCGCGTGCCGTCCCTGCTTCTCGGTTTCGTTTTTGCAGAGAAGGTTTGCATTTACGCGCTCAACCTCGAATTATCCCGCCCAATGAACGCGATCAGAGGCATCTTCCAGCGGAAGGCATCGCATTTCGCCCTCGCGTTAGGAATCCTCATCCTTACAGTTTTTTCCGCATTCACTTCGCGGGCGTTCGCGCAGGAAGCGCTCGTGGCCAAGGTTGACGCAGTCGAGCCGCCATCACTTCTCACGCCCGAAGAGTCCAGTCCACCTGTTGATAACAGCGTTCCGCTTCCGGTGGCGGATATGAGTACGGTTGACAGCACGCGCGTCGAGTCCGGAATTCCGCGTCGTTTTCATTACGAGCTTCGTCTCTCGGTTCGCACCGTCTACGACGACAATATCAATCTTTCGCACGACGATCGCATCGCGGATTTTTACACGACGATCGAGCCGTCGATCATGCTGGGATTGGGCGATACCGAAACGCGGCAGGAGAACTATCTCCGGCTTGATTACATCGCCAGCCTCTTTCTCTTCGCGGATCATACTGAAGATAACGCGTTGCAACACGTGCTGCGTCTCGAAGGACAATATCGCGCCAACCGTCTTACCCTGACCTTGAGCCAGATGGTGCAGATAATTGACGGCGCCGACGTTTCGATAGCGAACAGCGGCGGCAATTTCGACCAGCAGGTCAACCTCGATGTCGCAGGCCGCACGCGTTTCAACATTTACGCCACCCGTCTTAACGCCGCCTATTATCTTACCGGCAAAACATTTCTTTCCGCCGGCGCGGATTACAGCGCGACCGTTTACAACACGCTCATCAGTTCGAACGTGGTTTCAGGGAATCTCTTTCTTAATTATAACTACAGCTCGAAGCTCGTCGGCGGAATAGGCGGGACCATCGGATACGACCGCGTCGATGCGCCGAATCCGGATCAAACCTTTGAGCAGGCGAACGCGCGGATCTCCTATCAGGTCACGGGCAAGATCGATCTCACCGCTTCGGGCGGCGTCGAGTTCCGCAACTTTAAGGGACAGGGGCGCGACCAGTACGTTTCGCCGGTGTTTGAAGTGGGCGTGAATTACACGCCTTTCGACGGCACACGTTTGTCGCTCACGGCGAATCGGCGCACGCTCAGTTCCGCCGTCCTCGCCGGCCAGGATTTCGCGGTGACCAATGTCACCGTCAACCTGCAGCAACGCCTGTTTGCGCGGGTCTATCTTTCCGTCAGCGCCGGCTACGAGAATTCCGATTACTTCAGCGCGATCGCGGGTGGCAGCTCCGACCGGCGGGATGACTACTATTTCATCCAACCCTCGATTGCAGTCAGGGTCACTAGATTCTGGACGCTAGGCGCGTACTATCAGCACCGGGCAAATAACAGTTCAGTCGATGCATTCAGTTTCCATGATAATCAGGTCGGCCTCCGCACTTCGCTCACGTTCTAGAAGGCAACACTTCCGGCGCCTCGCTTTTCGCGCCGCCGTGAGCGGAGCCTGCGCCCTGGCGCTTTGTTTTGGACCGGCCGTGATCGAGGTCCACGCGCAATCGCCCCCTCCAACGTCAGAGGCTTCGCGTCCCTCGCTGGTTCCTGCCCCGCCCGTTTCCGCTCCGAGTTCAAACACGAGTGGAGTCGCGGCGCCCAGCGGCTACGTCCTGAGCGCGAATGATCAGGTCGCGGTAGAAGTTTTCGGCGAGGATGATTTGCGCACGAACGGCCGGCTTAATGCCGAAGGCAACCTCAGCCTGCCCCTGCTCGGCTCAGTGCGGCTTTCCGGGTTAACCCTGACCCAGGCGACCGCGCGCGTTACGGAACTTTATGCTCGGGATTATCTCGTCAATCCGAAGGTCAACGTGATGTTGGTGGGGTACGCGAAACGCCGGTTCACCGTCCTCGGTCAGGTCAATCGGCCGGGCAGTTTCGAAATGCCGGAGGGCAGTCCCATGGGAATCGATTTGCTGGAGGCAATCGCCATGGCCGGCGGCTACACCCGCATCGCCGCGCCCGAACGCATCACGGTGCGACGGCACGGAACGTCCGGCGACGAAATAATCAAGGTAGATGGCAAACGCCTTGCGCGGGGCACCGGCGGCAGCAATAGCAGTTTCAAGGTTCAATCCGGCGATACCCTTACCGTCGGCGAAAGTATTTTCTAGCAACCCGCGCCTCCTCGAATGAACACCCCGACCCTGCCAACACCCGCGAGTGCACCGGCTGCGCCGTACGCGGCCGCGGCGTCGAACTCCTCGTTAGGCCCGGGCGCCTTCGAGACGGGCAGGGGTTTGGATTTCCGCCATCTTTGGCACACGGTCCTGGAGAAACTTTGGATCCTGGTCCTCTGCACTCTCGCCGGGCTTTTTCTTGCGATCGGTTATCTCGCTCGGACACCTAAACTTTATCAGGGCCACGTGGTCCTCGAAGTGGACGTTCAGGAACCGATGCTGGTGCGCAGCGACGATGGCGCCAGCCGGATGCGCTCGGCTTTCCTCGCCAGTCAGGATGCGCTTCGCACGATCGAACAGAATCTGACTAATCGCACTCTGCTGGCCCGGGTCATCCGCTCGGAAAGTCTGGCCGAGGATGAAGGCAAAGCATTGCTGGGCCGAACCAAGGGTCTCGCGCCCGCGCCGAAAAAAGATACCGGACCGAAACCGACGGCCTCGGAGCCGGCCCTCACACAAATGGAGGAAGCCCTCGGCGGCGCGCTCTCGACCATGGTCAAACCCGTGGTCCGCCGCGGCACCCGCCTCATCGATTTGTATGTCCTGAATCAGGATCCAAATATGGCCCAGCGCCTCGCCGAAGCGGTCGGGCGCGAATACATTCGCAACTCCATCGAACGCCGCGCCAATTTCGCGGAGGACACCCTGCGTTATCTGCT
>JBEEHO010000036.1:0-6326 GCA_041167425.1 Verrucomicrobiota bacterium
GCTGCCGCACCGCGACTCGCTTAAATTCACAACGGATCTCAGCTTATGAAAAAAATCGGAATCCTTTTTGGGCAGGAAAATAGTTTTCCGCCCGCGTTCGTGGACCGCGTCAACCTGAAGACTGGCGGCAAAGACATCCAGGCCGAATTCGTCCGGATCGACAAGGTGGTTCAGGGCGAACCGTGCGGTTACGATGTCATCGTCGATCGCATTTCGCAGGATGTGCCCTTCTATCGCGGCTTCCTCAAAAACGCTGCGCTGACGGGAACAGCCGTCGTGAATAATCCCTTTTGGTGGAGCGCCGACGAAAAGTTTTTTAATAACGCGCTCGCCACCAAGATCGGGGTCGCCGTGCCCAAGACCGTGCTCCTTCCTTCGCATCAGGTCCCGACCGATACGAACGACGGCTCGTTTCGGAACCTCGCTTTCCCCCTCGATTGGGACGCGATGTTTTCCTATGTCGGCTGGCCCGCGTATTTCAAGCCGTTCGCCGGCGGAGGCTGGAAGAATGTTTACAAACTGAACAATTCCGAGGAATTTTTCCGCGCGTACAGCGAGACCGGGCAGCTGGTCATGATGTTGCAGGAGGAAGTGATCTTCGACATGTACTTCCGGTGCTACTCCATCGATCAACGCAACGTCCGGATCATGCCGTACGAACCGCGGCATCCGTACCATTTGCGTTATCAAACCGAATGGCAGACGCCCACGCATATCCTGCAAAAAGTCGAGGAAGGCGTGCTGACCCTGAATCAATATCTCGGATACGATTTAAACACGGTCGAGTTCGCGATTCGTGATGGAGTGCCGCTCGCGATCGATTTCTGTAATCCCGCGCCGGATGCGGAGGTCACCAGCGTCGGCCAGGCAAACTTCGAGTGGGTGGTGGAAGCGGTTTCAGACATGGCCATCCGCAAAGCCCGCGAACATCAGTCCGGCCGCGATAATTTGAGCTGGGGCAAATTCATTCGGGCCGGCGCGACTGGACGCTCCCTGAACGATTTGGCCTAACGACCACTGGCAGCGCTTCGTCCCATGCGTGTCATCCCGAGCCGCGCAGACGGCGAGGGACCTCGCAGTCGCTCCGATGTCACACTTACGGGGGACGATAGTTTCGACGGTTTGCGCTTCGTGGATCGCGAAAGTGGTTTCGCGTGGATTTTCGCGGGACTGTGAGGTCCCTCGCCGTCTGCGCGGTTCGGGATGACACGCGTTAAGCCGATCCTCTCTACGCGGACTTGCGCCTTCTGCCGACTTGGCGCTTGTTGATCAAGTGATCCCCAAAGACCACGTTTTCACTCTCGGCATCGAGGAAGAATTCGCGATCGTCGATCCGCAGACGGGCGAATTGCGTTCGCACATCCAGGAAATTCTGGAAGGCGGCAAGTTGACGCTCAAGGAGCAAATCAAGCCGGAGATGCACCAGTCCGTGGTGGAGCTTGGTACTGAAATCTGTCAGTCGGTCGCCGAGGCGCGCACGCACGTCATTGAGTTGCGGAGTCATCTCGCCCGTCTCGCAGGTCACGGGGGAATGAAAATCGCGTCGTCGGGCACACACCCTTTTTCCCATTGGCACGATCAACTCATCACCGAGGGCGAACGTTATAAGGAGATCGTGAAAGACATGCAGCAGGTCGCGCGCGCGAACCTGATTTTCGGGCTGCACGTTCACGTCGGAATTCCGAATCGCGAGATGGCGATCCATGTCATGAACCAGGCCCGCTACTTCTTGCCCCACATTTACGCGCTCTCGACCAACTCGCCCTTCTGGGTCGGCCGCAACACCGGTTTCAAGGGTTATCGGCTGAAGGTATTCGAGCGTTTTCCGCGCACCGGAATTCCCGATGCGTTCGAGGGCCTTTCCGAATACGAAGATTACCTGAAGCTGCTGGTGCGGACCAAGTGCGTCGACAACGCGAAGAAGATCTGGTGGGACATCCGGCTCCATCCGTTTTTCGACACGCTGGAGATTCGTGTTTGCGACGCGCAATCACGCGTGGACGACACGCTGGCCATGGCCGCGCTCATTCAAGCCGTGGTCGTGCGTTTGCATAAATTGCAGCATCAAAACCTGAGCTTCCGCATCTACCGGCGCCGGTTGATCGATGAGAACCGATGGCGCGCCTCGCGCTACGGGCTCGATGGGAAACTGATCGACTTCGGCCGTGAAGCGGAGGTCGAGACACGAAGCCTGATCAACGAAATCCTGGAATTCGTGGAGACCGAAGTTGATGAACTTGGGAGCCGGAAGGAAATGGCACACGTCGAAAAACTTTTACGTGAAGGCACCGGCGCCGATCGGCAGCTCGAAGTCTGGGAGAAAACGGACCACGACATGAAGGCCGTGGTCGATCTGATCGTCCGCGAGACCTACGAAGGGTTGAGCGTGGAGGAGCCGGAAGGCGCCAGCGCAAACGGGTAAGCGGTTGGACGATTTGCAAGAGCGCGTCTTGCCCGGCCGGTCGGCGAATGCTTGTCATCCCGAGCCGCGCAGACGGCGAGGGACCCCACAGCCGGTCCACGATCACACAAAGTAGAAGCCGATGTATTCGACGCGAACCGCCTCGTGGATCGCGGAAGCGGCTTGGGTGGCTTCTTCTTCTGTGGAATTCCCTCACCGTCTGCGCGCCTCGGGATGACACGCGTTTGACGGTTGAGTTCACTCATATCGTGAATTGCCGCCAGCCGATTTTCGCGCAATGATGACGGCTCTTTCGCGAAATATGCCCGACCGCGCTCACACCGTAGCCATCGATCCGGAGCTCCAGCCCGGCGCGCGCAACGCCATTCGTGATTGCCTCCGCCTCAAGCCCGAAGAGCGGATCACGATCATTACCGATGAGGTGACCCGCGAAATTGCGGCGGCTTTGCAAAAGGAAGTGGAAGACGTCGGGGCCGACCATGCGGTCTTCGTGATCGAAGAATATTCGGAGCGGCCGTTGACCGACATGCCCGAGGTCATCCTGGAAGATCTGGCGCAATCGCAGGTCAGTATTTTTTGCGCGCAATCGCAGCGCGGCGAGCTGCGTTCCCGCATGCAGATGAGCGATGTCGTGAACCGAAATCGCATTCGTCACGGCCACATGGTCAACATCACGCACCAGATCATGGTGGAAGGGATGCGCGCCGATTTTCGCGCAGTCGACGCGCTGAGCCAGCGGCTGATTGAGCGCGCGCGCATGGCCGGACGCATCAAATGCCGCACCCCGGCCGGCACCGATTACGAAGCCGAGTTTTCGCCGACGCTGAAATGGCTCAAGACCAGCGGCATCATCACGCCGGATAAATGGGGCAACCTGCCCGGCGGAGAAATTTTCACCTCACCCTTCAATTCCAACGGCGTGTTCGTGGTGGACGGCGTAGTGGGCGATTACCTTTGCCAGAAATACGGCGACATTCAGGAGACGCCGCTCACGATCGAGGTGGAGAATAACCGGATCCGCGATCTCCAGTGTGAGAACAGGGAACTGCTCGAGGAATTTCGTGCCTACACCAGCACGGACGAAAACAGCAATCGCGTGGGCGAGTTTGCGGTCGGGACGAATACCGCCTGCACGCACGTGATCGGCAATATTTTGCAGGACGAAAAAATTCCCGGCATCCACATCGCCTTTGGCCATCCCTACGCGGAACACACCGGTCAGAACTGGCTTTCCAAAACCCACATCGATTGCGTCGGCCGCGAGTTCGACATCTGGTTCGACGACCTGAAGGTGATGGAACACGGGAAATTTTTAGTGTGAGCGATGGACCCGATTCGCCGCGCCCGCTTTAACGCCGATTTCACGGCGGAGCGTTACGCGAAACTTCTTCGCACGGCGAACGAGACCGAATATTGGCCGGTTGATTTTCGGATTTCGGAGAGTCCGCTTTTCCTGACCGGCGAATTCACCGAGGAGGTTGCGCAGGCCGCGCGCGATATCGTCGCGCAACTGCGAACGCCCGAGTTTGCGTTGCACGCGCGCACGGCCATTCCACCGGGCCTCGAAGTCCCGGGAGAAACCGCGCATCCGATTTTCCTGCAGGTGGATTTCGCGATTTGCGAAGAGGACGGTCGCCTGACCCCGCGTCTGATTGAATTGCAAGGTTTCCCCAGCCTCTACGCGTTTCAGTTATTTCTGGTCGGTTGCATGCGCGGGGCCTATCCGGCCATTCCCGAAGACTGGACGTCGTTCTTCGGCGGGTTCAACGAAGAGAGTTACACGGCTCTGCTGCGCGACGTGATCATCGCGGACGCCGGCACAGAAAACGTGGTCCTGCTCGAGGTCGATCCGGAAAAACAAAACACGCGGATCGACTTTGCGTGCACCGACAGCCTCCTCGGCATTCGTCCCGTTTGCCTCACGGAAATCACCAGGCGCGGGCGGCAATTGTTTTATCGGCGGGATGAGCGCGAGGTTCGAATCGAGCGGATTTACAACCGCGTGATTTTCGACGAGCTGCTCCGCCGGCCCGATCTCAAGGTCGCCTTCAACTTCCAGGACGAAATCGACGTGACCTGGGTGGGCCATCCGAATTGGTATTTTCGCATCAGCAAACATTCGCTGCCGTTTTTGAAATCGAAACATGCGGCGCCCGCTTTCTTCGCGGACGAATTTCCAGCCGGGGAAGAGCTCGAGGATTATGTCTTGAAGCCGCTCTACTCGTTCGCGGGCCTGGGCGTGGATCTGGAACCGACCGGAGAAAAACTGGCGGTGCTGCCTGATCCGCGCGCGTGGATTTTGCAGAGGAAAGTGGCGTATGCCGATTTCGTTCCGACCCCGGACGGGCCGCGCTCGAAGGGCGAGATCAGGATGATGTTTGTCTGGCCGGAGGGCGGCGAGCCGATGCTGGTCAACAACCTGGTCCGAATGAGCCAGGGAAAAATGATGGGTGTCAAATTCAACAAGGACAAGACGTGGGTCGGTTCGAGCATTGCGCTCCACGCGCCCTGACCAGGGAGCACGTGTTCTTTTACCCGTTCAACTCCGCATTCGTTTCCGCGAACGCGTTCACGGCAAACTCCAGATCTTCGCGCGAATGCGCGGCCGAAACCTGTGTCCGGACGCGCGCCGTTCCATGCGGCACCACCGGGTAGAAAAACCCAATCACGTAAACGCCTTTCTCCAGCATGCGGGCCGCGAATTTTTGCGAGAGCGCGGCGTCCCCCAGCATAATGGGAACGATCGGGTGGACACCGGGTTTGATCGTTAGGCCGCGCTCAGTCAAGGCCGCGCGAAAGAACTTGGTGTTCTCCTCCAGTTTGTCGCGCAACTCTGTGGAATTGGTCAACAGTTCGAGCGCCTTGATCGAAGCCGCCACGATCGGCGGCGCCACCGTGTTGGAAAAAAGATAGGGGCGCGAGCGCTGGCGGAGCAGCTCCACAATTCGTTTGCGGGCGCTGGTGAAGCCGCCGCTCGCCCCGCCGAGCGCTTTCCCGAGCGTGCCGGTGATGATGTCGATCTTTCCCATCACTCCGCGATACTCGTGCGTGCCGCGACCAGTCCGGCCAAGAAAACCGCTCGCGTGAGCATCGTCGATCATCGTGAGGGCCTGGTATTTTTCGGCGAGCTCACAGATGGCACCGAGCTCCGCGATCGTCCCGTCCATCGAGAAGCAGCCATCGGTCGCGATGAGGCGCACCCGCGCGCCGCTGGCTTCGACCAACTTCGCTTCGAGGTCGGCCATGTCATTGTGTTTGTAACGAAAACGCTGCGCTTTGCAGAGCCGGACGCCATCGATGATCGACGCGTGATTAAGTTCGTCCGAGATGACCGCGTCCTCCGCGCCAAGCAACGTCTCGAACAAACCGCCATTCGCGTCGAAGGCTGACGGATAAAGAATCGTGTCCTCGGTCCCGAGAAATTTACTCAACTCTCCCTCCAGATCTTTGTGGATATCCTGGGTGCCGCAAATGAAGCGGACACTGGCCATGCCGAAGCCGTGCGTGTCGAGCGCTTCCTTGGCGGCGGCGATGAGCGCGGGATGATCGGCCAGGCCAAGGTAATTGTTCGCGCACATGTTCAGCACCCGGCGGCCGCCCGTGATCTCGATCTTCGCGTCCTGTGGACTGGTGATGATTCGCTCGGTCTTGTAAAGACCTTGCGATCTGATTTCCGCCAGAGTGTTTGCGAGTTGCTGATCGAATTCGGCGAGCATGCGTTCAGATTACTCAGATCAATCAGAATCGACAAAGCCAATCGCGCGACGAGTCGGCCGTAGGGACTTGCATGTCATCCTGAACCGCGCAGACGGCGAAGGACCTCACAGTCGAAAACAAATGAACACTCACTCGCTTCGCATCCACGCAGAGTTGCGCGTCGATACCGCCCGCCTCTGGTTTGTGT
>JBEEHO010000037.1:0-3470 GCA_041167425.1 Verrucomicrobiota bacterium
CCGACGCCTACCAGACCGTCCGCAACCTTCTCCTCAGCGACGACGCAGAGGCGAACTCGATGCCAGGCCTCGAGATCATGGCCGATAACGTGAAGTGCAGCCACGGCGCGACCTCCGGTCAAATTAACGAAGACGAGATGTTCTATCTTCTCGCCCGCGGCATTCCGCTGCCGGTCGCGAGACAACTTCTTGTCAGCGGTTTCTTGAATGAAGTCGTCGACCGCCTTGATCATCCGGCGATCACCGATCTGGTGCACGGATTGATCGAGGATAAATTCGCGCACCGCTAGTCGCTCTCCTGTAGCCGCGTTCGCTGTGCGAAGCGCGAGAGTGGCGTCGCCTGTCGAAGCGTTCCCCGAGCCGCCCCCGGGACGGCTGCGACAAGATCAGTTTCCGTAGAGCAGGCTGATTCCTTCCGCCTCTTTTCGGATCCGATCAACGAGCGCTCGCGGCTCGAGGACACGAACATGTGCGCCCCAGCTCAGAATCCACCGCTCGATTTCTTCCAGGCCCCCCAACTCGAGCTGCAAAGTGATCGAGCCATCCGGTAGCGACCGTATCCGCTGCGATTCGTGCCAGGTCCGTTCCGAAACCAACCGCGCTGCATACGGATCGAACTGAAGGCGAATCCGATATTTCCGGCCGGAAGAAAACACGCCGAAACTTCCGCTCAAAATTTTTGTGATCGAAAAATCGGCGGGACGCCGGAAACCCTTCGTCGTCATCGACAGACTTCGCATCCGCGGGAGCGCGAACGTCCTCAGCTGCTTGCGGTCCAGATCTTCCGCGAAGAGATACCATTGATTTTCGAGACAACCGAGATGGTAGGGACGAACCCGGCGCGGCTCATAGCCGCTGCTTCTCAATTTCCGATATTCGAAGTTCAGTTCGACGGACCGCAGGACCGCCTGACTCACGGTTTCAAACAGTTCCAGGTCGGACACGCTCGCGCCTGCGCTTCGGAATGAGATGACGTCTTCGAGATCGGTCCAGGAAAAGGAGACGCGATCCTTCAAGCCGTCGGTAATCTTTCGAAAGGCGGATTGCAGTGGACGCTCGAACGGTGTGCCCTTGTACTGGGCCAGCGCCTTTTGCGCCACGAGCAGGGCCGTGATCTCCCCCTCTGAAACTTCGATGCTGGGAAAACCGGTGACCGTTTCGGTGTAATAAAATCCGAACTCCTGCGGATGATAATCGATCGGCAAACCAAGGCGGTCGCGCATGAAGTCGATATCGCGCTGGATGGTTTTGGCCGAGACCTCCAGCTCGGCCGCGATCTTCTGGCAATTCGGGAAATGCCGGGCTTTGAGCGCCGCATGGAGCCGCATCATGCGCTGGAGCGGAGGTCGCGAGAAACCCGGATTATTTTTTAGCATCGGACAGCCTATGTCCTACCCCCTGTTTCATGATGACGCCATGAAAAGATCCAAAACCCATTATCCGCGTCGCACGCTGCTCCCCGTTCCGTACTCGGTCCGGCCAGATCGGATCGAACGCGGGCTGCGCATTTTGCGGGCACTTCGCTTCTCCCTGGCGGCGTCCGCCGCTCCGTCCGCACGACCGCACCAGCGCGAATTCGATTTCATCCTTACCGGAAGAGCCTGAGCGCGGGACAGAGAAAGTATTGCCAGGCGGGACGCGCATCGCTACGTTCGCTTCCCTGACGGATCGCTGGCCGGAGGCAGCGTCTTTCTCGATCATGGATGTAAGCGGAACAATCGACGTGATTCTCGGCCAAAAAGGGCGCGAGATCTTTTCGGTCTCACCCGACGCGACTGTTTTTGAAGCGATCGAACTGATGGCCAACAAAAACGTGGGCGCCTTGCTCGTCCTTCGCGATGGACAACTGCTGGGAATGATTTCGGAACGCGATTACACCCGCAAGGTGATGCTGCGTGGTAAACGTTCGCGCGAGACTCAGGTCCGCGAAATCATGTCGAGCGATCTTACGATCGTGACCTCCCGTGAGCCGGTCGAAAACTGCCTGCGCATGATGACGGATAAACGCATCCGGCATTTGCCGGTGGTGGATGGAGACACCTTGCGCGGCATTATTTCCATCGGCGATCTTGTGAAATGGGTGATCGCCAGCCAATCGGCCGCGATCGCGCATCTCGAAAGTTACATCTCCGGCGGCTATTCCGGCTGACCAGTTCCATTCATGGCGCGGCCGTCTTCGCGGGCGGCATCCATTTCGCATACCAATCAAGGTAGCGTTTGAATCGGTCGATGATGTAGCTCGGTTTCTTGAGGCCGTGGTTTTGGCCCGGATAAATCACCAGCTCGGTCGGCACCCCGAGGCTGCGTAAGGCCTGATACATTTGCTCGGTGTTGAGGAGCGGCACGTTGAAGTCGTTCTCGCCGCAGAGGAAAAGAGTCGGCGTCTTGATCTTGTCGGCGTGGAAAAACGGATAGGAAATGCGCATCCATGTCTCCGTGTTTTTCCACGGAAGGCCGAGCTCATTTTCGTAATCCAGGATGTATTGGTCGGTGCCGTAACCGGCGAGGACGTTCGAGATCGACGCGCCGCTCGTGGCGGCCTTGAAGCGCGTGGTGGTCGCGATGAGATAGTTCGTGGATATCCCGCCATAACTCCATCCGCCCACGCCGAGCCGGTCGGGATCGGCCAGCCTCCGCGCGACGGCGTCATCAACGGCGGCAAGGTCATCCTCCACATCGCGATGGCCCCAATCGGCGTAAATTCCCATCGCGAATTTTTCGCCGCGTCCCGTGGAACCGCGCGGGTTCGGCATGATGACGGTGTAGCCGTTCGCCGCGAAAAGCTGCTTCTCGAAATCGAACTCATTTGCGTATTGCGATTGTGGGCCGCCGTGCGGCCGGAGAAGCGCGGAGGGTTTCGTTCCCGGAGCGGCGGGTTCGACCGGATTCACGATGAAGCCATGTATCTCCGTGCCGTCAGCACTCTTGAATTTGGTCTCGTCCACGCGCGCGAATCGAAACTCCTTCATGAACGCTTCCGTCTGTTTCGTTAGGTCACGGAGATTGCCGTTCTCGACCGCGAAGATTTCATAAGGGCGATCCGAGGTACTCGCGCGGACGATGATTCTGCCATCGCGGCTCAGATCATACGCACTCACCTTGCGCCGTCCGCTGGTGACAGGCTCAAAGACGCCACCCTCAACAGGCACGCGAACCAGATTCTGCGCGCCATCATCCTCGACCACGGCAAAGATCGACTTTCCGTCAACCGACCAATGCGGCTGCACGGCATTGCGGTCGAGTTTGTCCGTAAGGACCTTCGCCTCGCCTCCGGCAGCAGGAATGATCGCGAGCGTGTGGACCGCATACTCGATTTTCTTCGGATTGCCGCCGTGGATGTAAGCGATCGTCTTGCCGTCAGGACTCCAGGCGGGCGCGCTCTCCCACTCCGGGTTCGGATCGGCTTCGGGCGAAGTGGTGAGTTGGCGTTCTTTCGCGCCGGGCTGCGCGCTAATTACGTAGACGTCCCA
>JBEEHO010000038.1:0-3457 GCA_041167425.1 Verrucomicrobiota bacterium
GCACAAGCGGTCGGAAAAGAACTGGCTGAGCTCATCATTCCGGCCGCGTTACGGGAGCGCCACCGCCAGGGTCTAAAGCGTTACCTCGAAACGGGCGAGGGTCCTGTGCTCGGGCGTCGAATCGAGATCACGGGTCTTCGCGCCGATGGCTCGGAAATCCTCGTAGAACTGGCGATCACTCCTTTCCGGATTCACGACGAGCCGGTTTTCACCGCGCACCTTCGCGATATCACCGAGCGCCAGCAGACTGACGATGCGAGAAGGCAATTGGCGGCGATTATCGAATCTTCCGAGGACGCGATCATCAGCAAAGATCTCAATGGTCTCATCACCAGTTGGAACCAGGCCGCGGAACGCCTCTTTGGCTACAAACCCGAAGAAATTATCGGCCAGCCGATCATGGTTTTGATCCCCCCTGAGCGTCACAATGAAGAACCGGGAATTCTTGCGCGTATCCGGCGTGGCGACCGGGTGGAGCACTACGAAACGGTCCGCCGCCGCAAGGACGGGACGCTGTTCGATATTTCGCTGACCGTGTCGCCGATCAAAGATGAAAGCGGCCACGTCGTCGGCGCTTCAAAGATTGGCCGAGACATCACCGACGGCGTTCGAGATCGAAAGCGCCGCGTCGCTCAGTACGCGGTCGCCAGTTTGCTGGCTGGATCGTCGTCGCTGGCGGACGTCGGGCCACGCATCATCGAAACGATCGCAGCGGGCGGCAATTGGATCGCTGGTTCCATTTGGCTTTCCGAAGACGATTGCGCCACCTTGCGTTGCGCTACCACATGGCACACCGGCGGAGCGCGTCTGGAAAAGTTTGAGCAGGTTACCCGCGCCACTTCGCTGGCAAGTCCCGCCGGTTTGCCCGGGCGCGTGGTTACTTCTCAGAAACCCGCCTGGATTCGCGATGTTGGACAGGACGATAATTTTCCGCGCGCCGCGGCTGCCGCGGAAGCGGGACTGCGCAGCGCCTTCGCCTTCCCACTTCGCGCGCACGGAGAGATCATGGGAGTCCTCGAGTTGTTCAGCGTGGAAATCGCGCAACCTGACGAAGACCTGTTCCGGATGGTGGAAGCGCTGGGCAATCAAATCGGCCTCTTCATCCATCGGCAACAGATTCAGGAAGAATTGCAACAGCAGAAAGAGCTGGCCGAATCCGCAAATGCGGCGAAGGACCGTTTTCTGGCGACGCTCAGCCACGAGCTTCGCACTCCTCTCACGCCCATCCTGATTTGGGCCGGCGGCATGATCAACGAACCCGGGCTCTCCCCGGAGATCGAAGAAGGTTTGAAGATGGTTTGCCGTAATGTGGAACTCGAGGCGCGCCTCATCGATGATCTCCTCGATCTCACCCGGATCACCCGCGGCAAACTGCAACTCCATCTGCGCAAATCCGACGCGCACGAGTTGTTGGCCCACACGATGGAAATTGTGCGGGACGATATTAACGCGAGGGAGCTCAAGCTGTCCGTCGAGTTCTACGCCTCCGAGCATCACGTCCTGGCGGACTCCTCCCGTTTGCAGCAAGTGTTTTGGAACGTGCTAAAAAATGCCGCGAAATTTACCGCTGATCGAGGCGCCATCACGATCCGGACCGTCAACCCGACACCTGACGCATTGAAGATTGAGATCAGCGACAACGGGGTCGGAATCGAACCGAAACATCTCGAGAAAGTTTTTGATGCCTTCGAGCAGGTCGGTGGGCATCGGGAAGGGCTTGGTTTGGGCTTGGCCATCAGTCGGGCGATTTTGGAAATGCACCGGGGAACGATTCACGCTTTCAGCGAAGGCGTGGGCAAAGGCTCGAAGTTCGTGATCGATCTCGAGACCATGCCGGATGGCGCCTAACGAATCCAAGTTGTAGCACGGCCCTGTGGGCCGTTTCCCTTCGAATGCGATCCGGCGGCCCACAGGGCCGTGGCTACAACTATCGCAGCGGGCGCGCGACCAGGATTCCGGAATCGGTTCGGTAACGGCTGAGATAACTCGAAAGGGTCGAGTCCACCACCACGTGCCCATAGTTCCGCGGCGACGATGCATGCATGAAATGGAGCGAACCATCCGCCGCCCGAAGCGCCAGTCCAACGTGAGATGTCGAAAACCGCCCCGGACCGTCTCTTGAAATAATGCCGATGATGTCGCCGCTTCGCAGCTTTCCCTCGATCGCCGCGACGCGATTTTTCGGAATCTGATAGAGCGGACGGCTCGAGACCCGCGCCTCCATTTGCTGCAACGGCCCGAGCAAAGAACGATTGTGCGCCAGGTAACGGTAATGCTTCCAGCCCACCGTCATTTCCCGCGCCGAATGCGGCACACTGCTACCTCCCAGGCTGCGCGTCAGATCTTCCACCAATCCGCGCCGGTCGTTATCCGCCAGCCAATCCTCGAGATAATGGAGCCGCGAAAGATATTCACCCGTGCACTGCCCACCGCGATATCGATCGAGCTCGATGTAATGCAGCATCTGCTCCGGCGTCCAGCTCTCCTCCGGCTCATTCAGCATTCGCGCAAAGGCCAGCGAGACTTCGTAGAACGTCCAGCAATCCAATCCGGTAAAATTCACCGAGGGCGCTTCGATCCGGTTATCGATCTCGAGCGTGAACGATTTGTAGCGCGTGCCGACCAGCGCGCGTCCTACCGCCGCCGTCCGTTCCCCGATCGGGAGCGACTTCCAGTTCTCCGCCTTTGCCTTGCTCACGAGGCTGTCGAACTTGTCGCGGCCCTTGAACACTGTCGAAAACGGCAGCCGCGATTCCGCGTTCGCAAAGGCGAACGTAACGAAAAAGAGTGAGACGATCAGGACGGTCTTTCGCATGGGCGCGAATATAAGGTGCGCCGCGATTCGCGCTCCGTATTTTTTGATTTGTGCAGGACCTGTTTCAGAGCAATGACGATCCGAAGGAAGAGCACGTCAGTGCTTCTGCTCCCCTCGCCGCGCGAATGCGCCCGCGAACGCTCGATGAATTCGTCGGCCAGGAACACATCCTCGGGCCCGGGAAATTATTGCGGCGCGCCATCGAAGCCGACCGCCTGCCTTCCGTGATTCTGTCCGGCCCGCCCGGCACCGGCAAAACCACCCTCGCGCATGTCATCGCCGATATGACCCAGGCGAAATTCGAGCGCCTCAGCGGCGTCGAGAGCAACGTCGCCGAGATGCGGAAGGTCGTCGCCTCCGCGCAGAATCGTCTCCGCACCTCCGGCAAGAAAACGATCCTGTTCGTCGACGAGATCCACCACTTCAACAAAGCGCAGCAGGACATCCTGTTGCCCGACGTCGAGAGCGGGAACCTTCGCCTTATCGGCGCCACCACCTACAACCCGTTCTTCTATGTCAACAGCGCCCTCGTCTCGCGCTCCCAGGTTTTCCAGCTCGAGCCCCTCAAGGTCGAACAACTCGAAGCGCTCATCGATCGCGCCCTGGCCGACAAGGAGCGGGGCCTCGGCAATCACAAAGTGC
>JBEEHO010000039.1:0-3790 GCA_041167425.1 Verrucomicrobiota bacterium
ATGTACATCGCGCTGACCAGTGACACGCTCACCGACGGCTCGCTTTACCGCTACGCCACCACGCAGGTGCAGCAGCGCATTAACATTCTCCCGGGCGTTTCGCAGGTGAACGTCTTCGGCGTCAAAGGCGCGATTCGCATCAAGGCCAATCCGGGCGCGTTGGCCTCAAAAAATTTGACCCTGGACGATGTCTCTACCGCCATCAAGGCCAGCACCTCCTACTCCGGCGCGGGGCAGTTCGACGGTAAGACGCAATCGTTTGTTCTGCGCCCGAACGGGCAAATCGCGGACTCGGAAGGTTATCGCAATATCATCATCGCTCGCGGCAAGGATAACTCTCCCGTCTATCTGCGCGACGTCGCGGAAGTCGTCGATGGCGTCCAGGATGAGCGGCTCTCGCGGCATTTTTTCGCGCGCGGATTTAGTCCTCCCGCGTCCACCATCGTGCTGGCTGTTTCCCGACAGGCCGGAGCAAATGCCGTGGCCGTTGCGAAATCCGTGACCGATCTCCTGCCGCAGATGCGCCTGGAGCTTCCCGGATCGATTAACCTGATCCCTACCTTCGACCGATCGCAGAGCATCGTGCATTCGGTCTCGGACGTTCAAACCACCCTGTTCATCGCGTTCGTGCTGGTGATCATGGTCATCTTCATGTTCCTCGGCCGCGCGACCGATACCCTCATTCCGGTCGTGGCGTTGCCGCTCTCACTCTTGATCACGTTCATCGCGATGTGGGCGCTCGATTACTCCATTAATAATCTCACCTTGATGGCCATGACGCTGGCCATCGGCTTTCTTGTCGATGACGCGATCGTGTTTCTGGAAAACGTCGTTCGCCGCGCTGAAAGCGGAGAATCCATTTACAAAGCGACGCTCAACAGCGCCGGCGAAATCTCCTTCACGATTCTTTCGATGACGCTGTCATTGGCAGCGGTCTTCATCCCGCTGGCCTTTATGCCCGGACTACTCGGCCGAATTTTTCGCGAGTTCTCCATTACGATCATCGTGGCCATTTTCGCCTCGGGGCTGGTGTCCCTCACGCTTACACCTTTGATGTGTGCGCGCCTGCTGGCCGAGCGAGGTCCCGGCCATGCCAAGACCTGGACGGAGCGAGTCATAGGCCGTCTCTTCGAACGGATCGTGCGCTCCTACGGCCGCAGCCTCGATTGGTTCCTGGATCACGGCTGGCTCGCCGCTCCGATAGTCATCGCTTGTATTGTGGGGGTCTGGTTCTTCTTCAGCGCTTTGCCCTTTACCCTCCTCCCGACCGGCGACAGCGGAGTCATCCGGGGACTCTTCATCGTCCAGGAAGGTGCTTCTCCGCAACAACAGCGACAACTTCAGGACAAACTCGATCCCGTTTTGCAGGCGAACCCCGCGGTCGACAAGTATTTCACCGTGGCCGGGCGCGGCGGATCCACCGCTGGTGTTTTCACCGTTCTGTTCCTAAAGGACGCAAAGGATCGAGTAGGGATCGAGCAAGTCTCGGCCGACGTGCGCAAGGCTGTAGCTAGCATCCCCGGAGTGTTTCCCACCTTGAACCCCCAGCCTGTCCTCCAGATTAACATCGGCGCGGCGGGTAGCTCCTTTGGCCGTTACTCCTATGTCTTGAGCGGCATCAACCCGACTGAGGTTTACGCCGCGGCGGATGCGTTTGGCGCCAAGCTTCGCACCTACGATGGCTTCGTCGCTCCTCCGCGCGCCGATCTTTTTCGTAACACGCCGAACGTCGACATCAACATCGATCGCGACCGCGCCAGCCTCTTCGGAGTTTCGACGACCAAGCTACAGACACTTCTCCGGTCCGCTTACTCCCAGAACTATGTCTACCTGATCAAACAGGCAGACGACCAATACCAGGTCATCCTGGAAGTAGACGACCGCGAGCGTTCTACGCCGGAAGACCTATCGCGCATCTACGTTAAGCCCGATACGGGCACTACTCTTATTCCCGTTCGCGCGGTCACGAAATCCGAGACCAAGCTGGGTCTCCAATCTGTTAACCACTTGAACCAGTTTACCAGCGTAACCTTCGGCTTCGATACCAAGCCCGGGGTAGCTCTTGGGGATGTCACCGCCTTTATTCAGAAGACGGCCGCGGAGACTCTTCCAGCTACGGTGAAAGGGGAGCTTCAAGGAGAAGGCCTTGTCCTTCAGCAACTCTTCCAGGCGCTTCCGTTCCTGGTCCTGGCCGCACTCTTCGTTATGTATGTCATCCTGGGTATTCTCTATGAGAGCTATGTCCATCCCATTACCGTTCTTTCCGCTCTCTTCCCGGCGGTAGTAGGCGGGTTGCTCACGCTCTGGCTCTTCCGTTCTACTTTGTCGCTTTACTCGGTCATCGGGCTCTTTCTGCTCATGGGCATCGTGAAAAAGAACGGCATCATGATCGTCGACTTCGCGTTGCATAGGTTGGACGAAGGTTATGACCGGCGTTCCGCCATTCACGAGGCTAGCATCGAGCGTTTCCGTCCCATCATCATGACCACGCTTGCCGCCTTGATGGGTGCGGTCCCGCTCGCCCTTGGTTATGGCGCCGATGGTTCTTCCCGCCGTCCACTTGGACTGGTGATTGTAGGTGGACTTATCATCTCCCAGTTGATCACGCTTTATATTACCCCGGTGATTTACCTTGCCCTCGAGTGGTTCCAGGAACGCGTGCTCGACCGGGTGCCCTTTCTTCGCAGCGGCCACATGCATCACGAAGCCGACGCCGCGAAGCCCAGGTTAGGCGGCAAGCAGCCGGCCCCAGTTGGCGCCAGCTAATGCTACCCCTCTAGGCTTTCGAGCGGGATTCGATCTGCCTACGCGTAGTTGTTCTGGTTGTCCACAGATAGCCCGGACACGCCATCCTCGCGCCACCCTTTCGGCTTGCCTGGTAACATCGGGTGGATAATATGGGACATGTCCTTACGCCTCCCAGTTACCTGCCTGCTCGTGCTTTTCTTGCACGCACAGGCGAGAGCCGATAATTACAACGTTACTAACACCAACGACAATGGGCCGGGATCGTTGAGACAGGCGATTCTCGACGCGAACTCGCATCCCAACATCGACAGCAGCACGCCGGACACGATCAGCTTCGCAATTTCTGGCGGCGGATTGAAGACGATCACGCCTCTCACTGAGCTTCCGGTCATTAGCGATCCGATAGTGGTCGACGGCTACACTCAACCGGGCGCCAGCGCCAACACTCTTTCTATCGGTGATGATGCGATCATCGCCATAGAGTTGAACGGCAACGGCGCTCCCTTCAATGGTATTACCATCAGCGCGGGCCATAGCACCGCGCGCGGATTGGTGATCGATGGGTTTAGTGGTAACGGCGCTGGACGAGGGATCTGGCTTAACACGAATGGTAGTAATAGGATTGAAGGTTGTTTTATCAGCACGAATCCAACGGGCACCGCAATTTCGAAAAATCAAACTGGTATCTGGATTGACTCGCCGAATAATGCAATCGGTGGAGCTATTCCAGCGGCACGGAATCTGATTGCCCAAGGTGTGGTTATCGGAAGTCCGGCAAATAGCACCACGATTCAAGGCAATTATCTCGGCGTGACCGCCGACGGGACGACCTCATTGGGAATCGGGACAGGTGCCATCAGCCTGAGTAGCAACAACAATCTGATTGGTGGCGGCACGGCCGCTAGCCGCAATATTATCGCGTCCGGCGTCAGCGTTTTTGGAGACACGGCTGCCGGCCCCGGAGAGAATAATACTATTCAGGGTAACTACATCGGAACCAACGCAACAGGCAGCGACATGGTGCCGGCGGGCGGAACGGCTG
>JBEEHO010000040.1:0-4160 GCA_041167425.1 Verrucomicrobiota bacterium
GTCCCGCGAAATCGAACGACTTTTCCTCGCCAGAGAGCCGATAAAAAGCAAACCGGATTTGGCCGCGCCCCGGTTGCTTGCCTCCGCATGCAAGCAACCACGCGCCACCGCTCGATTCAGAAGGGAATGAAAACGCCAGTCCTGACTGGGCTCACCCTTACTATATGTACGTTGTTGCTGGCCAGCCCCGGCCGGCAAGCCATCCTCGCAGAGGAGAAGCCGGAGACCGCCGCCGAATATGAGCGGGAAGAGCTGGGCGTAAATCCCTACACGGCCCCATCGGTGGCCGATATTTTCCAGCAGCTCGACGACCTCAAGCCGCTGCCATTCGAACAACTGAAACGCGAATTCCCGCAGGCGACCCATTCCGGCCGCGAGCAGATGGGCCTGGTTTTTGGCGGATTGATCGCAGACGGGTTTTTAATTGTGGAATGCCAGAAGCAGAATCTGGTGGAGGACCTTGGCCGAGTGTTGCTGCGCCAGGCGCGTAGCCTCGGCGTGGGCGATCGCGTCATGCGCCATAGCGCGAGCCTGACGGATCTGGGCAAGCGGGGCGACTGGGCGGCGGTGCGCCGTGAATTGATCGCAACGCAAAAAGATGTCGAGCAGGCCATGACCGCATTGCGCGATCAAAAAATGGCGCACTTGATCAGCCTCGGCGGCTGGCTGCGTGGACTGGAAATTAGTTCTGTCGCGGTGGAGGCCAAGTATTCTCCCGAACGCGCCGCCGTTCTGTGGCAACGCGATTTGATCAATTATTTCGGCGAGGAAATGCAGACCCTTCCTCCGCAGATCGCGCACACGCCTTTGTTTGAAAAACTACGCGTCGGCATCGCCGCGATCCGGAAATTATTGAATGATGCGCCGCCCGACAAGATGAGCCTGGCGGAAGTAACGACGCTGCACGCGCAGGCGAAGGAATTGAATCTGGCCATCGTCGCGGGCCAGTAAAGAGGAGCGCCATTTAGGGCCTTGCCGCAGCGGAAGAGAGAGTCGAGTTTTCGATGGCGATGTCCTGGACCAAATCGATTCCATTTCTAACGGGCTGGAAGCGCCGAGACCGCGACCGGTTCGAGCGTTTCAACATCGTCATCGCCATCCTGCTCGCAGGGTGGGTGCCCTCCATCCTCATGCTGGTGATTTCCTACACCAGCCTCAGAAACACCCTGGAATCGAAGATCCTGCACGACCGGCAAACCTTCGTGCAGCTCATCGCGCACCTCGTGGGCGACGATCTCAGCCGCACCGGCAGCGTAATCGAATATTACCAGACCCAGCCCGACGTCGTGAAAATGTTGTCGGCGCCCAGTCCGGAGGCGGCCGCGCAGCAGTGGCTGGCGCAAACATTTTATTCCCATCCGCGCATCGACGGCATGTTTATCGCCGCGCCAGACGGCCGGCTGGTGGCTTCGCTGCCGGTTATTCCCGCGTCGGTGACCCAGGATTTTTCGCCGGCTCTCTGGAGGGAAGGCGCGGCTGGTTCGCCCGACGTCTATGTCTCACCCGTTCATCCTCGCCTGCCAGATAATCGGATGACGACGGATATTGTCGGTGCAGTTCGGACGCCGGAGGGGGTCGTCGTGGGGTATCTCGGTGTGTCGGTCCTGGTCGAAAGAATTGGGCGCAGGCTTTCATCCATCGACTTCGCCGACCAGTCGATTTGCCAGGTCCTCGATCAAACCGGCATGGCACTTTTCGCAAACAATTTCGTTCCCAACACGGGCACGGTGGCGGCTCAACCGGACAATCTCCTCCAGGAAAGTCGTCAGAACAAAACCGGCTACATCGAACGGAACGGAAACCTGTATTCATTCACCACCATCGACACAACGGGCTGGACCACCGTGGTGCAACAGCCCAAGGCCGTCGCCTACAAACCGGTGGGCGATCTCATGGATAAGATCACGATCCCGGCGATCTGGTTGATAATCCTCACGGCTTTCGGGGCGTGGTTCGCCGGCAAGTTTACCCGGCGGCAGGCCGAAGCGGCGCGCAGGATCGAGCGCGAAGTCATCTTCAACGAAAAGATTCTGGCCAACATGCCCAGCGGAATTGCCTTGATCGATCCCGACTCGCGGCATTTCCTGCAGGCCAACCAAGCCTTCAGTGAAATGGCGAAACGCTTCGGAGAATTCGCTCCGGAGAAGGACATTCACGACGCCAGCTACGACGAGGTGAAAATCGCCTCGGCCGAGGCGATCGAAAAAGTGCTCGCGTTCGGCGCGCCTTTTCAGCTCGTGGAGCAACCATTCACAGATCGGACCGGGATGACTCGGTTTGTGAACGTAAATCTGCTCCGGCTCCAGAGTTCCGAGGAAACCATCCAAGGCGTGCTCTACCTGGTCGAAGACAAAACCCGCGACGTAACCCTGCGCCAGGAGTTGATCGGCGCGAACGCGGCGAAAGACCAGTTTCTCGCGCTGCTCTCGCACGAATTGCGCAACCCGCTTTCGCCCGTCATCGCGATGGTGGGCGAGCTCGAAGCGAGCGCTCCGGATTCACCGGAGGTGCGCCGGGCCCTCGAGGTGATCCGTCGCAATGTCGAGCTGGAAGCGCGCCTTATCGATGATCTGTTGGACGTGACCCGCATCTCGAAAGGGAAACTCCAATTGAGTTTGGAAATAGTGAGTGCGCACGAGATCCTCCAGCGCTCTTACGAAATCTGCCGGGAAGACATTGCGGCGAAGGATCTCAAAATCGAGTTCCGTCTGCGAGCAGAACACGCTTACGTCGAAGGCGATCCTGCCCGGCTGCAGCAGGTCTTCTGGAATCTGATCAAGAACAGCGTCAAATTCACGCCTGCCAACGGCCGGATCGTAATCGAAACCTTCAATCCATCACCGCAGTTGATAGAAATCCGGACCACGGATACGGGGATCGGCATCGAAGCCGATAAAATGGGGAGAATCTTCAACGCGTTCGAGCAAGGGCAAAGCTCCATTACCCGACGGTTCGGTGGTCTCGGTCTCGGCCTCGCCATTTCGAAAGCGATGGTGGCGGCCCATGGGGGGACGATTAAAGCAGAGAGCCACGGCCAGGATCGCGGAGCAACCTTCATTGTCACGCTCGACACCGTCACGTCGCCGGTGCCTTCTTCCAGCGACGGTGACAAGAAACCGCCCAGAGGAGCGCACGGGAAAGGAATCCAGCCGAACAAGCCGGAGCGCCGGGTCCTCGTGGTGGATGATCATTTCGACACCTGCACCGGAATGAAAATGATGTTAGAGCGCCGCGGATACCGGGTCACAGTCGCGCACTCAGCCGACCAGGCGGTGGAGAAGACACTCCACGAAGAATTCGATCTCGTGATCAGCGATATCGGCCTCCCGGATCGATCCGGCTACGAACTCATGCGGGAACTGAGCACGACGAAAGGCTTGCGCGGAATCGCGCTGAGCGGATTCGGCATGGAGAATGACGTCAGCCGCGCACGGGCCGCCGGATTCTCGGAGCATCTGACCAAGCCGATCAATTTCGATCGCCTGGAAGAATCGATCCAAAATTTGCTGGAACCAGAACCGGCAATTCCGTCGTAGCCGGAGAACGCTCGGCCGCGTCGGTGAAATCCGCGGGAGATTTACGGCGCCTGGCTGGCAGCATCGCGTTCGGCTGCCTGCTTTTCCGAAGCTTCTTTTAGCTCGCGGGACAATTTTTCCACGCGCTGGCGCATGATCTTCCCGGCTTTGAACTTCACGGTCGCGCGGGAAGGAATCACAAAACTGCTGCCGGGTTGATTGGGGTTGCGACCCACCCTTGGCTTGGTTAGCCGCGGTTGAAAGACGCCGAAATTTCGCAATTCGACTGCGACATTGTTCGCCAGGCTATTGGTAATGTGATCGAGGGTTCGCTGCACAACGTCGAAAACGTCGTGTTGGACCATTCCCGTCTGATTACTGATGGCCACGACAATGTCTCTTTTCGTGAGCTTCGGCATATTCATAAACGAATCGTGCCCCACCGCCAAGGTGGTGGGGCACAATCGTAAGAAAATTTGCCTCAGCGATACTGACCGGTCGCGAATCGAGGCGAGCGAGATCCCCTTAGCGCCTGCTGGCTGGAATCAGGGCAGGAAAGATGCGGCCCATATAAAAAGCGAGCGGGGTCTGCTCGGCCAGAACCTTGCGCCGGGATTTCAGTTGGCCCTGCACCACACCCAACTT
>JBEEHO010000041.1:0-3493 GCA_041167425.1 Verrucomicrobiota bacterium
GCTTCGTTGATTGATACGTCAGGTGGTATGTCATCCCGGTAAAGCATTTCGTATATCGCGAGCCGGAGAACGTTGCGATCCACGGCGGAGATCCGATGAAATTCGTAATTGTCGCAGTACTTGCGGATCCGATCGTCGATCTCGGGCAAATGGGCGATCATGCCGTCGATGAGCGGTTGGGCGAATTCGCGCACGCGCGGCGTCGCGGGACAGAACTCCCAGAATTCGTCCATGCGTTCGGGCGCGCCATCGCCGTGCAGATCGCGCCAGAAATGAAATTGAACTGCCGCCTGCCGGGCGACTCGCCGTTTTCCCATAACCGTTAGCTGGCGCGCAGACCTCCCATGACCTTCGCGATCTCGACGGCCGCTCGGGCCGCTTCGGTGCCGCGATTGATCTCCGAGCCGAGGCAACGCTCGCGCGCCTGCGCTTCGGTTTCCAGACTCAGGACCGCATTGATCACCGGGATGCCGTGCTCGAGCGAGATCCGCTGCAATGCGTCTGTGACGGAGCGGGCCAGATTTTGTGCGTGAGCGGTTTTCCCCTGCAGGATCACGCCCAGCGCGAGAATCGCATCCGCCTTTTCCTGCAGCGCCAGCTCGCGCACCACCACGGGAATCTCAAATGCGCCCGGAACTTGATGGAGCGAAACGGCCGCATCCGGCGAAAGCGACTTCAATTCGGCCGTGGCATGGTCGACCAGGCCCTGGACGTATTGCTCGTTGAATCGGCTCGCCACGATGGCGAAGCGGCACTTTCCACCGCCGGCGCGGGAACGGCTCGGAACAAGATTCGACATTTCAGGACTCGTTAGGCGAAGCGACGAACCTAGAGCAGGTGCCCCATCTTCGTCTTCTTGGTCTCGAGGTACTTCGCATTGTGCGGATTTGATTCGGTCCGGATGGGAACCTGCTCCACCATTTGAATTCCATAGCCCTCCAGACCGACGACCTTTTTAGGATTATTCGTCAGGAACCGGAACTTGCGCACGCCGAGATCGAAGAGAATTTGCGCGCCGAGTCCGTAATCGCGCAGGTCCGTCGGGAAACCAAGCCGCGCATTCGCTTCCACCGTATCCAGACCTTCCTCCTGCAATTTGTAAGCGTGAATTTTTGCCGCCAGGCCAATGCCGCGTCCCTCCTGTCTCATATAAAGAAGGACGCCATTTCCTTCATCCGCGATTTGCCGCAGCGCGGCGTGCAATTGATTTCCGCAATCGCAGCGCCGAGAGCCGAACACATCGCCGGTCAGACATTCGCTGTGCACTCGCACCAGCGTCGGCCGCGTTTTTGAGATCTTGCCTTTCACCAGCGCGAGATGATGCGCGCCGTCCAGGGTCGAGCGATACAGATGCAGATCGAAGTCGCCGTAATCCGTCGGCAATTTCACAACTTGCTCCGCTTCGATCAGTTTTTCCTTGAGCCGGCGGTGGGCGATCAAGCTTTGGATCGTGCAAATGCGCAGCCCATGTTTTTTCCGGTACTCCATCAACT
The DNA here is from genome assembly GCA_041167425.1 of Verrucomicrobiota bacterium. Classification (GTDB taxonomy): domain Bacteria; phylum Verrucomicrobiota; class Verrucomicrobiia; order Chthoniobacterales; family UBA10450; genus AV80. The sequence goes on from JBEEHO010000041.1 coordinate 1,494, forward strand.
CCGGCAGGCGCGCCATGGTTCCGTCGTCGTGCAGGATTTCACACAGCACTCCCGCCGGTTGCAACCCTGCCATTCGCGCCAGATCCACCGCAGCCTCGGTGTGGCCGGCCCGGCGCAACACGCCGCCATCCTTGGCGCGGAGCGGAAAGACGTGGCCCGGTTGCGCTAAATCCTCCGGGCGGGATTCCGAGTTCGCGACGATCTGGATCGTGGCGGCGCGGTCGTGCGCGCTGATGCCGGTCGTCACCCCACGCGCCGCATCCACCGAGACGGTAAAATCCGTCCGATACATTTCGCGATTCTGCGCCACCATTCGCTGTAAACCGAGCTGCTCCGCACGTTCGTTCGAGATGGGCACGCAGATCAGGCCGCGTCCGTGCATGGCCATAAAGTTGATCGCTTCCGGTGTCGCCTTTTCGGCGGCCATCACGAGGTCGCCTTCGTTCTCGCGATCGGCGTCATCGGTCACGATCACGATGCGACCCTTCGCAATGTCGCTGACGACATCGTCGATCGTATCGAATTGAAATGCCTCGGAGGTCTTCGCGATCATCGGGTCGGTAACTTTACGCCCGCGAGCAACGCGAGCAACTCTGGCCCCTCTCCAGCGAGACTTCATATCGACGCGACGATGGCCGCCGTCTCCGCATCCTTCACTTCGCGCTCGTGGCGATGATTGCTTCCGGCCGGTAAAGATCGTGATTGCTGCCCTGAAATTCCGCTTTCAATCGTACTTTGAAATGCGCCAGATCTACCAGGTCCCAGCGCGTGAATTTCCAGTGCCCGCCGCTTTTTGGTTCGTGCTCGAAGCCAACGATGAGATGCACCGCGTCGTCCCGCACCTTATTGGTCGCGATCTTCGGCTCGAAGTAAAACGTGCGGAAGCTGCTGTCCCGGCTGCCCACCGCGTAAAGTTTTGGATCGAGATAAAAAACGCGCTTCGTTTCCAGATCCATGAGCCGCAGATCGGGATAACCCGATCGTTGAATCCGATCTTCCGCGGTGCGGGGCAGATCGCAGCTCAAGCCAGCCGCCTTATTCAACAGCTCGCGCAGCAAATCTTCGAAGTGGCTGCTCACTTCGTTGATGCGTGGGATCCCCTGGATGGCGCTGTCCGGCGCATTCATCCGTTTCATTGCTTCATCGAGCACGCTGCTGAGCTGGTTGATCACGCGTCGATCGGTGGTGCTTTTCGGATCGATCGCCAGGACGCGTTTCCCCGTCGCATCGAGAATGACTTTGCTGAAGGGGATTCCCCGCAGATCGTGATCTTCTCGAAGAAGCCAGGGGATCAGCTCATCGATGGGTGAGGGCGAACTGGAATTGGCGTCCGGCGTCGTCGCCTTTTCCTGGGCGAAAGCGGCGACAGTCAGCAGGGCCGATACGGCGAGAAGTCGGAGGGGGCACCGCATTCTCGAATCAAAATGCGGCGTGGGCGATTGAGCAAGACAAAGCTTTCGGCTCGCTCGTCCCGGCCCATGCGAGACGGCAATGCGCACGAGTGCTATGATCCCCGGATGTTAACCAACGTTCTTGGAACGGAGCTCCGCTGTTGTTGTCGCGATCCGCTGACCGGATTTTATCGCGATGGATATTGTCGCACCGGCCCGGAGGATACGGGGCTGCACACCGTCTGCGTGAAAGTGACGCGCGAGTTTCTCGACGACTCTGTTTTTCAAGGAAACGATCTGGTGACGCCGCATCCCGAGTGGGGTTTTCCCGGTCTGGAACCGGGCGACAAATGGTGCCTCTGCGCGTCGCGTTATCAGGAAGCATTGCGCCGCGGCGTCGCGCCGCCCGTCGATCTCGAAGCGACCCACTCGTCCGCGATCGAGTTCATGACGCTGGAGGAGCTGAAGGCGCACGCTTTGTAGGAATTGGTAACGACAAGGTGCGTGTCATCCCGAGCCGCGCAGACGGCGAGGGACCTCGCAGTCGCAGGGAGAATCATGCGAAGAACGCTTCGCGATCCACGAAGCGTCCACCGTCGAACATGAAGA
>JBEEHO010000042.1:0-3042 GCA_041167425.1 Verrucomicrobiota bacterium
GCGAACTCGACCGGCGCCTACCTGGGCGCCTATCTCATGCTGCTTTTGCTCGGCATGTTTTACATCTCCATCGGCTGCCTCGCCTCGGTCCTGACCAAAAACCAGATCGTGGCCGCGGTCATTTCTTTTTGCGCCATCACGCTTCATTTTTTCTCAGGCCTCATCTCCTTTGTGCTCAGGGAAGTGGATTCGACGACCCGGCAGGTGCTCGGCTACTTCTCCGCGCTCGAACAAATGGCGACGCTCTCGCGCGGTGAGATCGATACCCGTCCGATGGTTCTGTACGTGAGCATGACAATCGTGATGCTGGCGCTGACCTATCAGGCGTTCCAATCGCGGAAGTGGAGACTTTGACGATGGCCGCGAACGAGTCACCCACCCCCAGACCACGAAAAATCCATCGCCTTCGCATCGGTCTGAACGTTCTGATTCAGATCACGATCCTTCTCCTGCTCGCCGTGATGGTGAATTACCTCGGGTTCGAGCATTACCGGCGGTGGGATCTTACCCGCGATCAAAAATTCGCGCTTTCGGACAAAACGAAACGCTTTCTCCAAAGCATAAAAGGCAAGGCTCGGATCACGGTTTTCTTCCTGCCTAACGACCCGATCGGCAACGATGTGCAGGGATTGCTGACGGAAATTCAATACGCGGCGAAAGGGAAAGTCGACGTCGAGAATATCAACCTGGAACGCAATCCCACCCGGGCGAAAGAGCTGCTGAACAAATACAAGGTCGTTACTGGCGAAGACCTTCTGATCCTCGATTACGATGGGCGGAACAAGACCGTGAAGGCATCCGAAATGGCGGAGATCGATCCAGGGAACCAGATGTTCGGCGAGCCGGCCAAGGTGCAGTCCTTCAAGGGCGAACAGGCGGTGACCAGCGCCTTGATGGAGTTGGTGGAAGGAAAAAAGAACACGCTCGGTTACGTGATCGGACACAAGGAACCGACGATCGCCGATGCGCCTCCTCCCAATCCCATGGCACCCGATGCGGGAAAAATCAGTCCCATCCGGGTAATGAAAACATTTATCGAGAATGAAAACGTCAAGTTCCAGGAATTGAATCTTTTCGAAGTCGGCGCCATCCCGGACGAGCTCAAAACGATCATGATTTTCGGACCGCAGTACGATTTCTCCGATCGGGAAATGAAATTGCTCCGCGATTTTTGGGAGAAACAGGGGCGCATCCTCCTCCTGCTCGATCCCGCGGCGAAGACTCCCAAGCTCAATGCGTTTTTGTACGAGCTGGGCGTCAAGGTGAACGACGACCGGCTCATGGCCATGGTCAAGACGGGCATTCAGGAAGTGGCGTTGCTCCGCGATGTGCAGGCGACCTTCCTCGGCGACAGCCCGATCACAAAGCGGCTTGCCGAAGCGCGTGGAATTTTCCCCGGCGGCGCGAGCTCGCTCACGCTCGAGCCCGACCGCGTGCGCGCCGCGAACATCCGCCTGCAACCGCTCGTCCAGGCGGAGAAAGGCTACTGGGCCGAACCGGACTATAACTCGGAGGACCAGGCAAAGTTTCAGGCTGACGCGGTGCGGAATGCGGGCGCGCTCCACGTCATCGCGGTCTCGATCGAGAAAGGCGGAAGCGGTGACGAGCGGATCCAGGCCAATTCATCGCGCCTGGTGGTGGTGAGCAACGCCACCTTCATCGAAGACTCCGCCATTCATCAGGATCAGCAGCCCCTGGATTTTATTTCCGGGTGCGTGAACTGGCTGCTCAATCGCGAGCAGCTCATCGGCATCGCGCCGAAAGTTCCGCAGACACTTACCTTCAGCCTCGAGCCGAACGCCATGCGGAATCTGCGCTGGCTAGTCCTTCTTCTGATGCCACTCATCCCGGCGGTGCTCGGTGTCGCGGTGTGGTGGCAACGCCGCACCTGACGAGTAGCGCATGAAAACGAAGACGACGCTTCTCTTGCTTGCGGCCGTGGTGGCGCTCGGCCTCTACATCAAATTCTACGAGAGCAAACGGCCGAATACCGTCGAGGCCCGGCGGCAGTCGCAGAACCTAATCAATTTCGATCGCGACAAACTCGACGGCATTGCGGTGGAAAATGGAGACGACAAGATAGAGCTGCGGCGACAGGACCGAAAATGGCGGATCGAGGCTCCATTCAAGGACCAGGCCGACAGCGGCGCGATCGAACATTTATTGGCCGACCTGGATCGCTGGCAAAAATTCGAAACCATTCCGGCGAATGAGATCGTAAAGGACAAAAGCCGCCTCGATGAATTCGGGCTGAGCAAGGCGAAGCTCAGGCTGAAATTGATCAGCAAAGATGCGCCGGTGGAAATCGTTTTTGGGAGCGACGCCGCTCTGGAAGGCCAGATGTACGTTCGTCTCGCAAGTTCGAACGACGTCTTTATCACCTCGCAAGCGGTCCGGACCGACATCGCCAAAAAGCCGGAAGAATTCCGGGACAAGAAGCTGACCGATCTCACCCCCGCGCAAATTACGCGCGCGCTCCTCAAGACAGCGGCCGGCGAAATGGAACTGGAAAAGAAAGCGGACCATTGGGAAATCGTGAAGCCGCTGCGCGCGCGAGGCGACGATCAGAAGATCGCCGACCTTCTCGCGCAAGTAACCACGGCGCGCATCGAACAATTCGTGGCGGAAGATCGCGGCGATTTGCATCCATACGGACTGGCCGAGCCGCGCGGCGCCATCACTCTTTTTTCAGCTGACGACAAACAGGGACAAATGCTCCAGATCGGCGGCGTGCCCGAGAAGGCGAAGGAGCAGGTTTATGTGCGCTTCACCGCCCGCAATGCGGTTTACACTTTGCCAAAAAAAATCGAGGAGATCCTCGCCTTGAAACCGTCCGATCTGCGCGATCGCCACCTGGTGCGGATCGACACAGACATTCTCGACCGCATCACAATTGATGCATCCGGAAAAGGCAAAACGGTGCTGGCGCGCAAGGAGGAAACCTGGACGATCGCGAGCCGCAGTAATCAGCCGGCCAACTCGGGGGAAGTGAAGCGGCTGCTCGATTTGCTCCAAACCGAACAGGTCACCAAATTCGTCGAC
>JBEEHO010000043.1:0-23488 GCA_041167425.1 Verrucomicrobiota bacterium
GCCGATCAGGCCCGCCACAATTCCTCCGACCACGAGGGAAAGACTTTGCCGAAGAATCATTCGTAGCATGTGGCTTTTCTGCGCGCCGAGAGCCATGCGAATCCCAATCTCCTTTGTCCGCTGCGCCACACTGTAGGCGATCACACCATAAATGCCGATAGCCGCGAGGATCATGGCTACACCGGCGAAGACCGCGAGCAGCATCATATTGAAACGCGGCTGAGCTAATTGAGTGGAGAGAAAGGTTGTCATCGGCTCGAGCTGGGGCACAAACAAATCCTTGTCCACCTCGTGCACCGCCCGTTTCACATTGGCCTGGAGTCCCGCCAAATTCGTGGAGGCCACGCGAAGCACTACATCCAGGGTTCGCACCGGATCCTGCGGAAACGGCACATAGATCTCCGGTCCGGGTGGCGCGGCGAGTGAGTCGTGACGCGAATTGCCGACCACTCCGACCACCTCACACGATGTCACCTTACCATCTCCGCGATCGATCATGACCTGCTGACCGATCGGGTTCCGCTCCGAAAAATGTTTCCGCACGAATGCTTCATTAACCATTACCACCAAGGGTGAGTCTTTCGTATCCGCGCGAGTGAAGGCGCGGCCTTGCAGGACCGGAGTTTTCATCGCCTGAAAATAATCAGGCTTCACGATGAGGTAGCCCGCGCCAGGATGGTTGCCGCGCGGCAGTGGCGCCGCTCCACTCACCATGAACGACTGGTTTCTGATATTTCCGCCCAAGGGCAGCGGATTCACGCCGCCGGCGCCTTCTACACCTGGAATGGCGGAGAGCTTTTCCATGATCGCGTCATGTGCGCGGATTTGCTGGTCGAGCTCCGGATAGCGCACGCGAGACAAGGTCAATTGCAACGTCATCAACCGTTCGGCATCGAAACCCGGATTCGTCGCGCGAAGATTGAAGAAGCTTTTGATTAATAGCCCCGCACCGGCGAGCAGGAGAAGAGAAAGCGAAACCTGCGAAATGACGAGAACGGCGCGCAGACGATGGGTATGCAAGCCGCCGGTCGATCCCTTGGCTCCCTGTTGAAGAGCTTCGTTCACGCTCGGCCGCGAAACCTGAAGTGCAGGAACGAGCCCGAAGAGGACCGTACTGCCGATGGCAAGCGCGAAGGTAAAAGCGCAGACGGTGAAATTCACTTTGATCTGGGCGAGATGCGGCAGCCCTTGCGGTCCGGCCACGCCAAGGAAATCCACGCCCCACCATGCCAGCAGCAATCCCGCCGCGCCGCCCATCAGCGCGAGTAACAGGCTTTCACAAAGTAACTGCCGGATAACTCGAAGACGGCTGGCGCCAAGCGCGGTCCGGATCGCGATTTCGCGGCTGCGAGATGCCGCGCGCGCGAGCAGAAGATTGGCCACGTTCGCGCAAGCAATGAGAAGGACGAGCGCCACCGCACCAAGCAAGATCAACAAGGCCGGACGCACATCGCCCACCACATCGGAATGCAGCGACACCACCGCGACCGAAGTAAAATTCATATTGGTGTCGGGATACTGTTTCGAGAGCCGGCCCGCGATCGCGCTCGCTTCCGCTTCCGCCTGCCGCAGTTCCACTCCCGGTTTCAACCGGCCGACCACGCTGAGAAAATGCGATCCGCGATTGTTCAATGTGGCCGCGGTCAGGTTTTGCAAAGGGACCGCATAATCGATGTGCTCGTCCTCGATCGGAAACTTCCACCCCGGCGGCATTACGCCGATGACCGTATGACTGCGCGAGGAGATGGTAATTTGCTGTCCGACAATTTTGGGATCGCCCCCGAAAACACGCTTCCAAAGCGGATAGGTCAGGACTACAACTCGCGCGCCTTGATCGTTGGCTTCCTCCTGCGTGAAACCGCGACCCAGTAAGGGCGGAATTCCAAGCACGTCGAAGATCTCGGACGTGATCGCAATACCCTCCATCAGCTGCGCGTCATCCGCCTGCGCCAGGGTGCCGGCCGTGCGCGTGTAGGCCGCCATCCCGGAAAAACTCTGGCTTTGGTCGCGCAGATCGACGTAATCGGGGAAGGAGTGGACCCCGCGGCCGCCGCTATCATTTACATAGCGCGCCCAAACCATCACGATCCGGCTCGGCTCCTTAAAAGGCAAAGGCCGCAGCAGGACTGTATCGACTACGCTAAAGATGGCAGTGTTAGCTCCGATGCCCAGGGCAAGAGTGAGCACTGCGATAATGGCAAAGGCTGGCGTTTTAACCAGCATGCGCAGCGCGTACTTGAGATCAGTTAGCATAAAACTCTTTTGGTCGTTAGGTCCAAAGGACTCTTACTTGTTGTTCCCAGCTTCCTGGACGACAAATCCATCGCGCAGCTGGATGATCCGGTTGCCATAGGCAGCGTTTACATCCGAATGCGTGACTTGAATGATAGTTGTCCCTTGGCCATTGAGGGTCTTGAACATTTCCATGATCTCCTTCCCCTGGTCTGAATGCAGGTTGCCGGTAGGCTCGTCTGCCAGGATAAGCTTCGGATTGGCGATCATCGCGCGCGCGATGCTCACCAGTTGTTGCTGGCCACCGGAGAGCTGTCGTGGGTATAGGTCTTTCTTTCCTACGATATGAAAACGATCGAGGGCATCGCATACGATCGAATCGCGGCCGGCCTTATTCACGTGCCGGTAGGAAAGCGGGATATCGAGGTTCTCATAGACCGTGAGGTCGTCTAGCAGGTGATAGTTCTGGAAGACAAAGCCGATTTTGTCGTTCCGCAGCGTAGCCCGCTCCTTCGGTTTCAAAGTGTGAACAGGCGCGTCCTCAAAGAAGTATTCGCCAGTCCAGGCATGGTCGTGCATTCCGATAACGTGAAGGAGCGACGACTTACCCGCACCCGATGGCCCCATGATGGAAACGAAGTCGCCTTCATTTACTTCCAAGTTGATGTCGCGCAGGACGTAAAAGAACTTCCCCTTCGCCAGCGGGTAGAACCGTTCGAGGTGTTTTAGCGTGATCATAGACATAGAATACTAGCTCTGAGCCAGCCTGACAGCGGGGTCAAGCCTGACCGCGTTCCGACAGGCCGGTAACAGACAATGAGGGCGAGCACAGTGATGCGCTTCGGGTCCCGTCCGGTTGCAGGAAGACAGTTTCATCCGTGGCCCAGGGCGATCATTGGATTCGCGCGAGTGGCGCGCAGAGCGGGAAGGTAGCTCGCCAGCAAAGCGACCAGGGCGAGAACCGCGGTGACGCCGGCGAAAGTCATCAGGTCGAAGGCGCCGACGCGGTAAAGCATGGCGTTAAGAGCGCGCGTCGAAACCAGCGCCAGAACCAGACCTATCACGCTGCCAATCAAAACAAGTTTCATCCCATGCCCCACCACCAGGCGAAGCACGTCAGTGCGTTGCGCGCCCAAGGCCATGCGCACCCCTATCTCATGCGTGCGCTGGACGACCAGGAACGACATCACGCCGTAGATGCCCACGGAAGCCAGGACCAATGCTACCGCCGCAAAAACGCCGAGTAACATGACGGAGAGCCGGCGCGGTGCGATCGATTCCGCAGTGATTTTGTCCAGCGTCTGGATGTTAGCCAGCGGTTGATCGGGATCGATAGCCTGAATTTCACGGCGGATAAGAGAAGTAAGCGCGCGCGGATCCTGAGCGCCACGTACGGCGAGGATCATCTCACGGTACGCGCGTTGCGAATGCGGCAGGTAGTATTCGGGCTTCGCTTCCAGATCGAGTCCGCGATGCCGGATGTTCGCCGCGATGCCCACGACCGTGACCCACTTGATCTTCTGCGGGTCGCTGTCGTTGAAATTGATCCGTTTTCCGAGCGCTTCTTCGTCAGGCCAGTATTTCTTTGCCATCGCCTCGTTGATAACAACCACCCCGGGCGCGTCCGCAGTATCGGTTTCAGCAAAGAACCGTCCTTTGAGCAGAGGCGTTTCCAGGACCCGGAAATAATCGGGAGTCACAGCACGGAGCTCCTCGTCCGGATAGATCTTGGTTTGTTTTTCATCGAAGCCTTCGATGTGAAAAGAGCTATCGCTGTTAGTCCCACTCAGGGGCAGAATGGAAGTAAAGGCCGCATACTTAACTCCAGGAATCGTCTTGATCCGCCGTTCTGCTTCGGCGTAGAAGTCAATCACCGGTTTGCCGCGCGGATACTTAAGAACAGGCAACGCAAGCTCCATCGTGAGTACGTTCCGTGAATTGAAACCAGGATCGACGCTTTGCAGCCGGATGAAGCTCTTGATGAGCAAGCCGGCGCCGATCAGTAAGACGAGGGCGAGCGCGATTTCGGCGATCACAAACGCATTGCGCAACCGGTTGCGGCGGAGCCCGCTGGTAGCTCCGCGCCCACCTTCCTTCAATGCTTCGGTCAACTCCGGCCTGGCGCTGGCCAGGGCCGGGGCCAGCCCGAAAAGGACGCCGGTTACCATCGATACCAGCAAGGTAACGACTAGAACCGTGGCATCGAGATTGACCTCGCGCAGCCGCGGCACCGTTCTGGAGCCAATGTTGGTAAGAAGATCAAGGCCCCAGACTGCGAGCATCGTTCCAGCCAGTCCTCCCAGGATGGCCAGCACGACACTCTCTGTCAGCATTTGACGCAAAACGCGGTACGGTCCAGCGCCCAGGGCCACCCGAATGGCCATCTCGCGCTCACGCGATCCAGCCCGGGCCAGTAACATGGTCGTCAGGTTCGCGCAGGCGATGAGAAGGACGAAAGCTACCGCACCCATTAACATCAGGAGGGCCGGACGCATCCCGCCTACCACCTGGTCCTTCAACGCATAAGCTTTGGCGCCGAACCTGGTCTCGGCGGCATAGTTCTCCTTGTAAGTCTTGATCCAGTTGGCCGTGACCGTGTCGAGCTCTGCCTGAGCCTGGTCGCGGCTGACTCCATCACGCAACCGGCCGATGATGCCGTAACTCCGGGAGCCGCGGCTCTCCAGCTCCTGCTGGGTAAACGAAAGGGGCGCCCAGAGGTCAGCTCTTTCCGCGAAGGTGCCGCCCTGGACGTTGAACAAGGGAAGCGGAAACTCGAATGATGCCGGCATGATACCGACGACGGTATAGGTACGGCCGTTCAGCGAGAGCTTGCTTCCCACCGTAGAGGCATCGGAGTTAAAGCGGCGCTTCCATAAACGCGCGCTAATTATAACCACATCACTCCGGCCGGCCTGCGCCTCTTCGGGCGTGAACACGCGGCCCTTCACCGGCTCGACTCCAAGCAATGGGAATAAGCTGGGAGTAACTACGGATCCCTGAATCCTTTCAGGAAGGTCGCCCACGGTCAGGTTGAAGTTGGCATAATCGAATGCCGCCAGCTTCTCGTAGCTGGTGGTCTGCTTCCCGTAGTCCAGATACTCTGGCGGAGAAACGGGTATGCGCTCGAGGCCCTGACCGAGGAACTGTTGCCAGACGAGGACGAGTTGTTGCGGGTTCTTATAGGGCAGAGGTCGAAGTAAGAGGGCGTTAACCAGACTCAGGACGGCTGTGTTGGCCCCGATGCCAAGCGCCAGCGTGGCGATGGCAACCAGTGTGAATACGGGATTCTTCACCAGCATCCGCAAGGCGAAGCGTAGCTCTTGAATCATACCTTAAATGGCAGCGCCGTCGCCCTGCCCGGTCCCTGCCACATAACTCCTACTCATACCGGAGCGCCTCCATCGGATCCAGACGCATGGCGGCGCGCGCGGGCAGGTAGCAGGCCACCAGGCCAACCACAAAGAGAATCACCGGCACGAAGGCGAAGCTCGGCGGGTCGTGCGCGGAAATTCCGTGCAGACTTCCCGCCAGGAGTTGCGTGAGAAAATAAGCGCTCACGAAACCAATACCGAGGCCCAGCAGGACCAGCCGAAGGCCCTGACCTGTGACCAGCCGCATAACGTCGCCGGTCTGGGCGCCGAGAGCCATCCGCACTCCAATCTCCTGAGTGCGCTGCCTGACCGAATAAGCCATCACCCCGTAAAGGCCGAGCGAAGCAAGGAACAGAGCGAGACCTGCGAAGACGGCAAAGAGTGTGCCGAAAAATTTCCGGCTCCAGTACGATTGCGCCACGACTTCATCCATGGTGTAAACGCGGTAGATGGGAATATCCTTGTTCACGGAAAGGACGGCATTGCGCGCGAGGTTCGTGAATCTGCTGGAGTCGCTTTTTGTCCGGATCATCACCGAAAGGAACCGGTCCGAGATTTGACTCTGCACGAAGTAAACCGCGGGCATGGGACGCCGTTTGATGAGGCTGTCGTAGATAACCGGCTTGACGATACCGACGATAGTCGCCCACTTCGGTGGTTCACCCGCCTTATCCAAAGTGCGCAACTGCCGGCCAATCGGCTCCTGATTCGGAAACCAGGCGCGCGCGCCATCTTCATCGATCAACACCACTCGCGGAGCGTCCTTGCTGTCCGCATTCGTGAAATCCCGGCCGCGCAAGAGCGGGATGCGCGCCGTCTTGAGATAGCCCGGCGTGATAGTCAGCTGACGCATCGTGCGCGCGTCCTGGAGTTGCTTCGGTTCCGGTTCGCCTTCGAGAATAAACGCGCTGACACCGATTTGGCCCGCAGCCGGCAGCGACGTGGTCGCGCCCGCGGACTCCACCCCGGGCAAGCTCGCCAGTTTGGGAATAAGCTGCTCGAAGAAACGAGTCGGGGTTTCTTTGTCCGGAAATTGCGCTTCCGGCAAACCGACTCGGAACGTCAGGGTGTTCGAAGGGTCCATTCCGATCTCCGTCTTCTGAAGTTTCAGGAAGCTCCGCATCATGAGTCCCGCGCCGAGCAACAAAACCAGCGCGAGGGCGACCTCCGCGACGACAAGTGAATTGCGCATGCGCTGGCCTTTGGTGCCGCCGGCGCCGGTGCGGCCTCCTTCTTTCAAAGCGTCGACCAGGTGAGGACGTGAGGCCTGGAGTGCAGGCAATAATCCAAAGAGAACACCTGAGATACCGCCAATTCCGAGCGCGAAAGAAAAGATGCGCCAATCGAAATCGAATCGGATCCAGTAGGGCACATCGTTGGGGAGCGCGGCCAGCATCAGGTCCACGCCCCAGACCGCGAAGAGCAATCCGAGCGCGCTGCCGGCCATTCCGATGACAAGACTTTCCGCGAGCAGCTGCCGCACGATCTGAATGCGATTCGCGCCCAGGGCCAGGCGAATTCCGATTTCTTTCGCCCGGGTGGCGCCGCGCGCGAGTAACAGGTTCGCGACGTTGGCGCAGGCGATCAGATGCACAAAAAGGACCGCGCCCATGACGAGCAGGGTGAGCGTCTTGAAGTTCGAGACGGCCTCTTCGCGGAACGGCAGGACATGCACGCTCGAGCCGCTGTTGGTATCGGGATGCGCGACCGCAATCCGAGCCGTGATCGCTTCCATCTCAGCGCGCGCCTGCTCGATCGAAACCCCCTTTTTCACTTTGCCGATGCAGTCGAGGAAGAAATTGCCGCGCGGGTGATCTTTCTCATCCATTTGCAGCGGCACCCAAAGATCGCAAATTTCCGGGAACCGCCAGCCTTTGGGCATCACCCCGATTATCGTCGTCTGCTTGCCGTTGATCGGGATCGTCTTGCCCACGACGGAGCGATCACCGGCGAAATGATTCTGCCAGATTTCGTAGCCGATCAGCGCGACTGGCGGCGCATTGAGCTGATCTTCGTCCGGCCGGAATGGCCGGCCCAGAATCGGCTGGACGCCCAGGAAGGAAAACGTATCCGCCGAAATCTCGCCGCCGAGGTAGCGCTCCGGCTTGTCTCCGCCCGAGAGGATAAAGGTCGCTTCCTGGATGGCGCCGATGCCATCCATCGTGGTCACCTGTTTTTTCCACTCGAGGTAATCGGGGAAAGCATTGCCCGCATTCTGATCGGGCAGCTTGGTGAAGTATTGCGAGATGAAGACGAGCCGGTCCTGGTCCTGGATCAACGGCATGGGGCGAAGGAGCAGGGCGTTGATCGCCGAGAACATCGTCGTCGACGCGCCAATCCCGAGCGCGATGGCCAGGACGGAGATGATCGTAAACCCCGGGGTCTTTACGAGCATCCGACAGGCATATCTAAGATCTCGTAACATGGAACCTCTGGGTTTGCGTCTACATGTCTAAGATATGACTAACTCTTGTTGTGTCAGGCAGCCATCCGGTCTTCGACTACACGGCCGTCGAAGAGGTGAATGGTGCGGTCGGCATGCTCCGCAAAGCGAGTGTCATGCGTGACCATGCAAATCGTCGCTCCGCCGGCGTGCAATTCCTTTAACAGCGCCATGACGGCATCACCGTTGCGGGAATCGAGGTTGCCAGTCGGTTCGTCCGCCAGAAGAATGGCCGGCTTGCCGGCAAGAGCGCGCGCTACCGCCACCCGCTGTTGCTGGCCGCCCGAGAGCTGGCTGGGCAGATGCTTGGCGCGATGGCCCATGCCCACGCGTTCGAGCGCTTCGAGCACGAAACCTTTGCGATCGCTCGCACCCATGCCCCGGTAAGTTAGAGGCAGTTCCACATTTTCAAACACGGTCAGGTCGCCAATGAGATTGAAGCTTTGGAAAATGAATCCGATCTCGCGATTGCGAATTCGGGCGCGTTCCGGAAATGAAAGATTGGCCACTTCGGTCCCCTTGAGCGAGTAGCTGCCGCCCGACGGCGTGTCGAGGAGGCCGAGAATCGAGAGCAGGGTCGACTTCCCGCAACCGGACGGTCCGGCGATCGAGACGTATTCGCCCGTGCGGATATCGAGATGAATGCCGGAAAGCGCGTGCGTTTCCACTTCGTCCGTCAGGAACACTTTCGTGACGCCGTCGAGATGAATAAGGGTGTTGTTCCCGTTTGCGCCGGGAGCGCGGGCGGGTTGTTCGTTGATGGTTTCGGTTGAGGCCATGGTGGTTGGGTTAGCGTGTGGTGTGTTAGTTATGTCTTAGTTAAGGCGGATACGTTCGTTTGCGTCCATTGAGCTGGTGTCGGAAAGAATGACCTGATCGCCCGGCTGGAGGCCGCTCAGGATTTCGATCGTATTGACGGAGCTGCGGCCCAGTTTGACCGGCGTCCGCACCGCTTCGGATGTCCCCGAGACAAGCTTGAAAATTCCGACGGTGTTGTTCTCCTGGCCGAAGGCGGGGCGACCGACGTATATGACGTTGTCGAGCCGTTCCAGCTCGATCGTTCCATCGACACTCAAATCGGGCCGGGCGCCTTTCGGCAGCTCGCCGTCAAGCGCCACGTCCACGGTGACGGTGCCCTGCTCGACGGCTGGGTCAACCCGGACAACGTGGCCGGCTGCGACTCCGTTACGAGTATCGATCGACGCGACTTGATTGATCTGAATATCCTTGGCCTGCGTTTCCGCGATCTTGACCTGCGCCTTGAGCTTGGTTGGGTCGGCGACGCGCGCGAGGTTATCTCCCGGTTTAACGCGCTGCCCGATTTGCACCGGCAGCTGCTGCAGAACACCGTTCATGCCCGCCTTCACATGAAGCTGCTGGACTTGATCTGATTTCAATCTCGCGAATTCCTTGGCTTGATCGACCGCGGCTTGTTTCGAGGCGATTTGCGGGTCAATCGAGTCGTGTGAAAATGCCAGCCGTTTCGTCTCAATCGCATCCCGGTTGGCCAGCTCTGCCTCTTTCACCTTCGATGTCTTGTAAACGAGATCGGACACCAGGCCGTTCTTAGCCAGCTGATCGTTGGTCTGACGCTCCATCTTGGCTTGTTCGTACTCGGAATGGACACGCGCTGTGGTCGATTCCTGATCGAGCACCTCGCGCTGAAGTGTGGCGCGCAAAGTGGTGAGTTCCGCTTCCACCGCCTTCGCTTTCGATAAAGCATCGTTTGCGGACTGTTCGAGCTCCGGGCTGGTCAATTCCAAAATGACCGTGTCCGCCTGCACCGTCGTGCCAGGCCAAACCACGATTGTTTCGACGCGACCATCGGTGTTCGCGGCGATCCAGCGGATATCCATCGGCACCAGGGTGCCGAGGCCGCGGACCTGGCGCACCATCGGGCCGCGCTTAACCGTGTCGATCCAAACCGTAGAGCGATCGACGCTGGGCACGGCCGGCTTAAGCCGGGAAAGTGCGAACGTGATCAGGATCAGCGCGAGAATCGAGCCCGCGATAATGATGATCCGGCGCTTGCGTTTTTGTTTGGCGATGTGCGGGCGCGGAACATCCATGGCAGAGGCAGTCGAGGTAAACCCACTCGGCCGCACAATCGTACTATCCACTTTTGCTTCCGAGCTTTTTGACATCGTTGGGGTTGCTGGCTTAGAGCGCTCCGAACGAATGGACCAGGTGAAACAGTGCGCTGGCGCTATTGATTATCGGCACCGCGGCGGTCAGTAAAATCACGGTGAAGAGCGCGGCCTCGACCGCGAAACTCTGGGGCGCTTCGTTCTTGAAATAATCCTGGCTGATCGAACGGAACGAGGGGCGGCGCACGCCGAAGCAGCGGCCGCCTTTGTTCGTCATGGGCGAGCCTTGAAAACAGTAGTCCGTTTTAGGAAGAGCCGAGCCTTGGCGAAAGTCGCGATCGCTAAAATCGCGGTGGCTCATTTCGTGGAATTGGATGGTTGGTTTCATAATCTTATCTTTCCTGTGAGATGCATTTGGCATCTCAGTTGGATTCAAAATGTTTGTTGCGGACGGAGCTATTGCAATGGCCGTGCCACGCCTTACAACAAAGTCATAACGCCCTGTCGCGTAAAGATTTGATGGGACGGGCGAAAAACCGCTGAGCTCGGAAAAGCTTCGGTTGTGGGATTACCCTGTCCCGTTTGTGGGACGCAAATCCATGCGTTATTTCGGCAACCGAAGCAGCGCTTCGCAACCCGGTCCGCTCCGGTTCGACAGAGTCAACGACCCGCCATGCGCTTCGGCGATTTGCCGGCTCAGCGCCAGGCCGATTCCCGATCCGCCCGGTTTGGTGGTGAAGAATGGGACGAACAAATTGGTCGGGTTCATGATGCCGGGCCCGGTGTCTCTGACAAATACTTCGACGCACTCCGCCATATCACGCCAACCCGTTACCACCGTCCCGGCCGTCTCGAGCGAGGCTTCCGCAGCATTATGTAGAATGTTGATCAGCAGTTGCTCCAGTTGGGCGGCATCTGCCTGGATGGTGACATCCGCTCCGGCCACCACCCGCACTGGAATTCGCGTTTCCAAACTGGCCACGCGCCTAACGAGTTCTCCGAAATCGACGTTCTCCTTTTGCGGAGGAGGCAGGCGCGCCAGGCGCGCATAGGCCTGCATGAAACGGCTGAGGGATTCGGCGCGAGTGGCAATAATGTTCAATCCGCTGCGAGCGTCATCGCGCCAATCCGCCGGCGGCGGGTCGCGACGGATCAGGGTTTCCAGACTGCCCGCAATGGACTTGATCGGCGCGAGGGAATTGTTCATCTCGTGACCGATCACGCGCACGAGTCGCTGCCAGGCGTTACGCTCTTCCTCGCGCAAGGTTCGGCTGAGATCGGTCAGCACCAGCAATTCATGCGGGAGGCCGCGCTCGCGAAATGAACTTCGTCGCACGCCCCACCTGCCGGAGCCACCGGGAAACGCCAGGGTCAAGGGTGCGTCCTCGTCTGCGTCCAGGCAGGCTTCCAATCCAATATCTCTGGCGCGGCGGCCCAGCACCTTGTCCATCGGCTGCCCGAGCAGGTTTTCGCCCGCGCGATTGACCAGCCGCAAGCGGCGTTCGGGATCGAAGGTGAACACGGCGACGTCGATTTCCGCCATTATGGTCCGAAGCAAAGCCGTCGCCTCGAATGCGCCCAGGCGCTGAAGACGCAGCGTTTCGCCAAGCGCGTTTATTTCCAGCAACGCTTCCCCGAGAGCATCATCCGCGCGGGCGCCCCGGGCGCGAATGGAATAATCCCCTTCGCGCAGGGCGGCGAGCAGGTTCGTCATCGTTTGCAGCGGCCGAATAATGTGTTCGCGCGAGCTCAGGATGAAGCCGAGTCCAAAGCCAGCGATCAGCAGCGTGAGGGTCCACTGGACTTTTGCCGTGTGATCGCCAAACCAAAGAAGAATCAACGCAACAAGGAGGGCGGGCGCCGCGGCGAAAAGCGTGAGCCACGTCAGGCGGCCTTCGTGCGTCAGGCGATGCCGCGGTTTTTTGACGACCTTCATGGTGGACCGAACGCTCCGCGCTCGATGGCAGGTAATGACCCCGAAAACATTCGGGGCAAAATGATTAGCAGCGCGCG
Source organism: Verrucomicrobiota bacterium (assembly GCA_041167425.1). Lineage (GTDB taxonomy): Bacteria > Verrucomicrobiota > Verrucomicrobiia > Chthoniobacterales > UBA10450 > AV80. The sequence continues at coordinate 12,147 of JBEEHO010000043.1, forward strand.
GCGGAGCGCGCGATCCACCGAGATGGAATCACGCGTTCGACGATCATCAAAGTCCATACTGCTGCAACCGGCGATAAAACGCGCTCCGGCTCAGCCCCAATGCTTCCGCCGCCTTGCGCGCGTTTCCGTCGAAGCGCGAAAGCGCCTTCTTGATCAGGAAAGATTCGACCTCTTCCAGGCTCATGTCTTCCAGCCGCGGGGAGTCTTCTCTACCACTCGTTAGGCCAAGATCGTTCGCCTTGACCTGTTGTCCCTGCGTCATCAGGACGGCCCGCTCCACCACATGATCCAGTTCCCGAACATTTCCGGGATACTGATGTTGCATCAAAACGTCGCGCGCCGCTTCCTCAAATCCGGTTAATGTCTTGCGGTACCGTTTGGCATGCTGGCGCAGAAAACTATTCGCGAGCAGCATGATGTCTTCCCTGCGCTCGCGGAGAGGCGGCAATGCGATCTCGATGGTGTTCAGACGAAAAAGAAGGTCCTGGCGGAAACGGCCCGCCGCCACTTCCTCATGCGGGTTGGCGTTCGTCGCGGAAACGATGCGCACATTCGCATGCAACGTCTTGGAGGAACCGACCCGCTCGAACTCACCGGTCTCGATCATGCGCAATAATTTTGCCTGCTGATTCATGGGCACGTTCGCGATCTCATCCATGAAGAGTGTGCTTTCATCCGCGAGTTCGAACCGGCCGGCGCGGTCCGTTTTCGCGTCCGTGAACGCACCCTTCACATGGCCAAATAACTCACTCTCGAAAATGCCTTCGGACAAGCCACCCATGTTAACCGTGATCATGCTGTGCGATGCGCGCTGGGAGAGCGCATGCAGGGCACGCGCGACCAGGCCTTTCCCGGTCCCGTTTTCGCCGGTAATGAGAACATTCGCATCCGATGGCGCCACGCGTGAGATCAACTCGAGCACCGGACGCATGCGCGGAGATTCCGCGATGAGATTCGGCGCGTTGCCGCGCAATAGTTGATTAGCCGCTTCCAGCCGGCGGCCTTTGCGCAACGCGCCGGCGAGCTCGATCTGCGTGCGCACAATCGCGAGAAGCCGGTCGTTGTCCCACGGCTTCGGAATAAAATCGCGCGCGCCGCGTTTCATCGCTTCGACCGCGAGATCGATCGTCGCCCACGCGGTCATGACCACGATCGGCAGCGTGTTATCGAGCGCCTGGATGCGCGGAATTACTTCGAGACCTTCCTGCCCGGAAGTTGTGTCCCGCGTGTAATTCAGGTCCTTGATCAGCAGGGCGTAATCACGTTTCTCGAGCGCCTGGAATATTCCGGCAAGCGATGTGACCGCGTCGGTTTGGTGGCCTTCGCCCTTGAGCAAAATGCGCAACGCCTCCAGCACATCATTCTGGTCGTCGGCGATCAGGATCCTGCTCATCAGCTAACGATGAACCGCGTTTAGCACTCACTGTCAATGAACCAGCTTTGCCGCGCGGAAAATAGATGATCGAAAAATACTCGGGATATTTCGAACTTCCGCGATTTCGAAACCTCGGTTCAATCCGTCCCTAAGTGAACGAAGAGAGAGGCAAAAACTTCAATCCCATCCCAAAGATTTTGGAGGCGGATGTTCTCGTTGGCCGCGTGCTGATTGTCGTCGTGGTTCGCAATGGGCAAACCGATCACGGGAGTGTCGTTAGGCTGCTGAAACAGATACATCGGGATACTGCCACCCATCGTGGGCAGAAGGATCGGATCGTGCCCGGAGCTGGACATGATCGCGGCCACCTCCATGGAAAACGGATGGTCCAGCCGGGTCCTCCCCGGTGGATAACCAGCGCTCCATGAGACCTGCACAATTTTGCCTTGGGCGAGGCGGAGTGCGGTCCCGGGTTTTTCCCGCACGATCTTGTAACCCTGCGACTCGAGGTGGCGTTCCACCAGGGCTTTGATCGATTCCGGCGTTTCAGGCGGAACCAAACGAAGGTCGATCGACGCCCGCGCTTCGGTCTGGATCTCATTCGACGCCTGCGCTCCCACATGTCCGGATTCGACGCCGCGAACATTCAGCGCGGGAAGCATCAACAATTCATTTATCGGCTTGCCGTCGCCTTCCGTGGTCGCGATCTGGAATTCCTCTCGAAGAGCCGCTTCCACGTCGGGAATTTTGGCCAGCGCTTTCCGTTCCGATTCCGTCGGCGGCTTCAGGTCATCGTAGAATCCCGCAATCAAAATCCTTCCGTTCTCGTCGCGCATCGAGTCGAGCAAGTGGGTTAACCTAACGATCGGATTCGGAACCCAGTTTCCGTAGTGACCATCATGCAGACCTTTGACCGGGCCGAAGGTCGTTAGGTCGAGCCCGAGCGTGCCCCGCGCGCCAAAATAAAGTTCCATGCGCCTGCTTTGATGAACCGGCGCGTCACAGAGAATCCACGCAGTGGGACGGAGGACCTCCGGATATTTGGCCAGGTATGCGGCGAGATGGGGGGAACCCGCTTCCTCTTCGCCTTCAAAAACAAAGCGAAGATTAACGGAGGGCTTCACTCCGGACGCGCGCAATGCATCGAGCGCCGCCAGAATGCCAATAATCGGCGCCTTGTCATCAGCGGCCGCGCGCGCGTAGAGCCGCCATTCCGGATCGATCGATTGGGCGGCGCGCCAGTCGACCACCTTCGCGTGCGCATCCCGCATTACCGGTGTCCACGGATCGCTCATCCAGCGTGTCGCATCGACTGGCTGCCCGTCGTAATGCGCGTAGAAGGCGATCGTCCGGTCCGACTTCGGCGCTGGAAGATCCGCGACAATGATCGGTGACGCGCCGTCAATCGTGAGCAACTGCGTAACGAGTCCGCGCTTTTCCAACAGCGCGCGAATCGCCTTCACGTTGCGCTCGATGTTCGGCTGATCGCCCGCGATATTTGGGATCGTCAGCAGGTCCGCGAATTCCGCGAGGATTTCGCGTTCGTGCTGCGCGCGCCACGCGCGCGTTTGTTGGGCGACGCCGCCCGGCTCGGCCGCCCACATCGTCGACGTTCCCAGGAAAATAATGGCGGCGAAAACGTGCTTCCTCATTTCGTCCAGATGACAGCTTTCACGATCCTGTCCAACTTAGGAAAATCGCGATCGAGGTAGCGGTTGCCTTCGACGAAAAACTTTTCCTGCTTTCCGCCTCTCATTCCACCTCCGGCCTCTTCACCATAACCGGCATAAAGCTGATCGACGATCTCCATCCCCTCGATGACGCGTCCGATCGGCGCGAACCCTTCGCGGTCCAGCCGCGAGTTGTCCGCGAGGTTGATAAAGAGCTGTGTCGTCCGCGCGGCGGGCCCCGTCATGGCATAGGTGACAAAGCCGCGCGTGTTACTTTCCCGGACGGGATCGTCCGCGATGGCCTCGCTTTTCCAGCGAGCAGCGACCGCCGGGTCGCCAGCAATACCAAATTGCACAATGAACCCGGCCCGAACGCGGAAGAAGCGCGAATCATCGAAGAAGCCAGCTCGGACGAGGTTGAAAAATCGGTCGGCGCCAAGCGGCGCCCATTCTCGATGTGCTTCAATAATGAAATCTCCTTTGCTGGTTTGAAATTTCACCCGGAAAATTTCCGGCGCTGTTTCGCTGGCAACTGTCCCGCTTTTCACGAAAGCGGTACTGACCAGAATGAAAAAAATTGAAAGCAGTGTTTGCCGCACCCTGGAGACTTCCAACATGGAGATCGCCTTCACACCCAAAGCGTGCGGTCGAAGGTTCGGTACTGGATCGCTTCGCTCACATGTTCGGTCGTGATCTCTTCACTCGACTGCAAATCGGCGACCGTCCGCGACACTTTCAAGATCCGATCGTAAGCGCGGGCACTCAGATTTAACTCCGTCATCGCCACGCGAATCAATTCCTGTGATTCGTCGCTGAGTTTGCAGTGTTGTTTGATCTGGCGAGGACCCATGCGTGCATTGCAGTTGACCTTTTTATCGGAACGAAAGCGAGCCTGTTGCTGCTCCCGGGCCCGTCCGACGCGCTCGCGAATGGCGGCGGAACCTTCTTCCGTCCTGGTGCTCGAAATGTCGCGGTATTCCACCGCGGGAACTTCGATATGGAGATCGATGCGATCCAGTAACGGTCCGGAAATTCTTTGCCGGTAACGCTGGACCTGGAGCGGACCGCAGCGGCATTCGCGTTTCAAGTCGCCGAAATATCCGCACGGACAAGGATTCATCGCCGCCACCAGCATGAACTCGGAAGGAAAAGTCACGCTGCCCGCCGCGCGCGAGATCGTGACTTTGCCGTCTTCGAGTGGTTGCCGCATCACTTCGAGCGTCGAACGTTTGAACTCCGGCAACTCATCCAGAAAGAGCACTCCGTGATGCGCGAGACTCACTTCGCCCGGCTGGGGAATGGCGGAACCGCCGAGCAAGCCGACATCGGAAATAGTGTGATGCGGAGAGCGAAAAGGTCGCGTGGAAACGAACGCCTGTTCGCCGCTCAGCATTCCGGAAATACTATGGATCTTGGTGCTCTCAATTGCTTCTTCGAGCGACATCGGCGGGATGATGGTGGCGATGCGTTTCGATAACATCGACTTCCCGGAACCCGGCGGCCCGATCATGAGCAAGTTGTGTCCGCCCGCGACCGCGACTTCGATCGCGCGCTTCACGTGCCCCTGACCTTTCACGTCGCTGAAATCTACTTCGTAACTTTGATGCGTTTCGAAAAATGAAGTCAGGTCGCCGCGGGTCGGCTCCATTTTTGTTTCGCCGCGAATGAACTCGAAGGTTTGCCGGAGATTCTGGACGCCGTAAACGTCGATGCCTTTTACCATGGCGGCTTCGTGCGCGTTTGCTTCCGGAACGAAGATGGCTTGCTTGCCGCTGCGCCGCGCTTCCAACGCGACGGGCAACGCTCCCTTCACGGCGCGCACGGCGCCGTTCAAAGCCAGCTCACCGACGAAACTGAATTTTTCGAACGCGGCGCTATCCAGCTCCTCGCTCACCGCGATCATGCCGAGCGCGATGGGCAAATCGAAACTGGGCCCTTCTTTTTTGATGTCGGCCGGCGCGAGATTGATTGTCGTGCGCCCACGCGGCCAGAAGTAACCGCTGTTACTGATTGCAGTGGTGACGCGATCGCGGCTTTCCTTCACCGCCGCATCAGGCAGTCCGACCACGATGATGTTCGGGTTGCCGCCCGCGCCGTTTACTTCGATTTCGACTTCATAAGCATCTACGCCGTAAACCGCGGCGGAATAAATCTTGGCCAGCATGGGGGACGAGCAGCGTGCCAGAGAAGAGCGCGCGCGAAAAGAGCAATCGACGCGAGCGCCGCGATCTAAACAGGACAATGGGCGCGATTGATTTCCTGTCGCTTCCGCGATGAAACTCCGTAGATGACTCGACGGGCACGATTGAGCGAACCCAGAGGACGCAGATCGCTTGTGGTATTCCAGGGAGAAAAGGTCAGGTGCTCACCATGTTCCTGGTCAAACGCATCATCGAGCTTTTGGGTTGCGATCCGAAGGCGGCCCACGTGCAACGGAACCGAGCGGGTCTCATCCCACGCCACCGAAAAATCTTCGATGGGCATATCGGTTTTCTCGCGTCCATCCAGCAGCCGCTTCTGAACAAAGAATTCGAAATCCGCATCTCCTTTTTCGATATGGGTTTTGACCAGGGTTTTTAAGTAATCAGCGCCAGGATGGTGTTGTGGGCTGACCGGCTCGGCTTTGCTCGGGCGAATCAGGTACTTCACGGCCGTGTTGCCCAATCGAAAAGGCGCCACGCCCCAAAAATGGGTATTTAAGGGGTCGTCTTTCGGCAATGCCTTTAAACGGTATAAGATTCCTTTTAGATTCTTGACCAAAGCCAGCGCCTTATACCAGGGGCCTCCGTCAATCGCCTGCATCAGCGATTTGTAATCTCTGACGTCGGCGGCGATGTAAGCGGGCTGATTGAGAAAAAGGAAATCCTGCGTGTCCTCCTGCTGGCTCGGCAGTAACTTTTCAGCAGACACCCCCAGAACTTTTATCGCGAATCCCAAGCTCGGAATTTTCGCTGTGTCCGCGCCCGGCGGACCATCCCCGTTTGAGAGTCGCACCACTGCGCGATAGATCGCTGGCTCTCGAAAAATGCCGTATTTCAGATCGGAATCCCGGTGATCGAGGACCTCAAACGAAGCGTTCAAACATCCATGGCTCTTGGCATGAATCGCACGGCGGGCCAGCACTCCTTGAGTGGCGTAATGTTTCGCAAAGTGCCGGTTGAACATCGAAACGTAATCCCGAAGAATTTCGGCTTCCCCGGGAATGCGATACTCACCGATCGCTGTGTCGATTTCGAAATCGTACATAAGTGTGACCCCGGCTAACGCTGATCCCGTTGGGGTGGACTGATGGACGGTTTCGTGGTCGACGCGTTCGAGGAAAGCGAGCTCAGGAGTTGGTGGCTGAGATTGATATTCTTCCCGGGGTAGACCGGGGTCGAATGCGGACGAGATCCGCCGGTGTTGTGGCACATGAAACAATTGGCCTCGGGATTCCCGTTGAAGTTGTTTTGCGGACCTTGAAAAAATGTTTCGAGGGTCGCGTTGGCGAGATTGATGGAACCGACACCCTGCTTCTCCAATTGGTCGACTCCAGGGGTAAGGGTGTCCGGCTTAATCCATAGGGTGCCGATCAGCTTGTAATTGGCCCAAACCGTCTCCGCGGGTTGCGGGGGATTTGCTTTCCCCAGGCTGGCCATTTCACCCTGCCCACCCGTGTTGATCGCTTCGATCTCCTTGTTCCCCTCCGCGTCTTCGCCCCCCGTAGCATATTGCCGGAAAGCGTTGATGATCGGAGCCACCGTTTGTTTGACCGGGTCGCTCACCTTCAGCGAGGTTGATTTTGGACTGGGATTGCAATCTTTCGCCGCTGTCCCGGCCGCATAAAAAGTGAAACTCTGATTGCTCACGGGAGCGGAGGAATTGTAACCGTTCGGATCAGCGAGATCCGGCGCGTTCTGAACTTGCTCGAAAGTGGCCCAAAGAAATTCCGGGTGATGCACAGTCACACCGACAACGTGAAGCCCGACTAGCGCGACGGTGACCTTCCGCGGTGTCCCCTTTGGATCAATCATGATGCCGCCCTTCGGGTTGTTTATGAGTGGAGGCACCGTGGTCTTTTCGGTGTAGACACCCGTCGGTGTCGTTCCATCGGGCACGATCTGCCACGACGCCTTGAAGACGGCTGCGCCCAGAGGAAAGGTCAGTTTAGGGTTCGCTTTGCCGTAGGCGTTCAGACCCGAATATTTCTGGAGGAACTGATAATAAATGTCGTTCATATGGACGGAGTACCAGAGGATTTGTCCATTCTGATCGACCAGAATACCGCCGCCCGCCTGGGCCGGCTCATCGCCGGGAGGATTCTGGCGCGGGCCCGACGGCTTCAAATCCCGAGGTTTGAGGCCCAGCGGCTTGGGCCCTTTTTTTGCCGACGCGGCCTTGCCTAACTCATCGACATTCCGCAAGCCAGTAAATCGAGCTCTGCCATCAGGCCCAATAGCCGTCGCCCAGACGAATGCTTCCCAGGACCACTGGTGGAACGCGCAATCCGTGACTGGATTGTTAGCGGTGTCCTGCGTGGGAAAAGGCGATGCGGGATATTTGGTAAATTGCACAAGGTTCTCCGCCCAACCAAAGCCCGTCGGGCAGGATGGGGCTGGAGAAGGAGTCGGCGAGACCGCAATGGGGGTGTAGGTTTGCGCCAGGGCGGAAAGCGCTGAACACACGATGGAAATGCCGACCAACAGAGGGAATAGGAACGTTCTTTTCATAGGGGAACCTTTCGTGATAACTCCCTGACGCCCTCAGTTATCGGTCGCATCCTCCCCGAAAGTGGGAGGCATGTGAAGGAAAATCTTCAGGCCTTGACCCGGCCACTTTCCGGCGTTCAGCCAAGATTCGGAGGGCAAAAATTTCTAGCGCCGGCCCCCAATGCATTGAATGTCGCCAGAACACTGCGGAGAAGCGACTTAGAGCTCGATCCTACAAATATTGAACAAGACGCGTCCAAACTCTGTCAGAACTCCGATATTTAACGTTGTTAACTACTTTGTAGAATGCTAAAACAAGGAGTCTACAAGCGCCCGGTGAACGTAACAATGGGAAAACTGTGGGCGCGCCCCCTTCCTTACTACCCTTTTCATGAAAAGTTATATGGCTGCTGAAGATAGCGATACTGGCATAAAAATTTACCTGCGAGAGATCGGGCAGATTCCCTTGCTCACTCCCGATCAGGAGATCGAGCTCGCCGCAAAGATCAAGAAAGGCGACCGCGAAGCGCGCGCCCTCATGATCCGATCCAACCTGCGGCTCGTGGTCAAGATCGCCCACGATTACGCGAATCTGGGCCTGCCGCTGCTGGACCTGATTTCGGAAGGCAACATCGGCCTGATGAAGGCGGTCGAGCGCTTCGATCCCGCGAAAGGCGGAAAACTCAGCACGTACGCGGCCTGGTGGATCAAGCAATCGATCAAGCGCGCGCTCGCGAACCAGAGCAAAACCATCCGCCTGCCCGTGCATCTGGTCGACAAGATTTCCAAGATGCGGCGCGTCTCGCTTCAGATGAGCGAGGAACTTGGCCGCGAACCGACGGATGACGAGCTCGGCGAAGAAATCGGCATCGCCAGCGGCAAAGTTTCGCAGCTCAAGACGGTCTCGATTCGCCCGGCGTCGCTCGATGCGCCGATCAGCGATGATGATTCCACGGAGTTCGGCGAGATCGTCGGCGACGAAGAGGCCCAGACGCCGTTCGAATTGCTGCGCGACAAGAATCTCCGCAACGAAGTGGGCGGTTTGCTCGATGTGCTCGACGACCGGGAACGGAAGATCATTTTCTCCCGCTTCGGCCTCGATGGCGGCAAGCCCAAGACGCTCGAGGAAGTCGGCAAGAAATTCGGCGTCACCCGCGAACGGATTCGCCAGTTGCAGAACATCGCGCTCTCGAAATTGCGCCGCGCGCTGAGCAAGAAAGAGCGCCCGGTGGATGTGGAATTGCCGGTGGAAGTTTAACCGACAAGCTGTTGCTTTTAGGAAACGCGCGGAAGGGAAATCCTCCGCGCGTTTTTATTTCGCCTCACGCAGCTGCACACTGTCCACTTTCAATCCGCTCACGAGCATGTCGGTAAGGATAACGAGATTGTCCTTCGGCTCGGTCAATTTACGGTCGCGGAGATTCCGGAGCGCAGCGTCCACGGTTTCGTTCGGATCGTTGGTGAAGTCGATCATGAATGGGTGCGTCCCCCAACCAAGAACGATCTGGCGATAAACCCGCAGGCTGGAGGTGAAGGCAAAGATGGGCGCCTTTTCCGGCCGCATGTTTGAGACAAATCGCGCCATAGTTCCATGGTGGGTGAAGACAATAATTTTCGCGCGATCCAGGGAGTTGGCCAGCACCACGGCGGAGGCCACGATTTTCTGCCGGTTATCTTCGAGGAGCGCGTCCGCGCCAAAGCCGGCGCCACCGCTCCGCTCGATCCGGCGCGCCACGCGATCGAAAACTTTGACGCATTCCACCGGATAGCGGCCGACGCTGGTTTCGCCACTGAGCATGATCGCATCGGCCTGCTCGAAAACGGCATTGGCCACATCCGTAATTTCAGCGCGCGTCGGAACCGGATTTTCGATCATCGACTCCAGCATGTGCGTCGCCACGATGACCGGCTTGCCGATCCGCAGACAACGCTTCACGATTTTTCGCTGGATAATCGGCAGTTCTTCCATCGGACATTCGATCCCGAGGTCACCGCGCGCGATCATCACCACATCCGCGGTCGCGATCATCTGATCGATCTGGCGCACGGCGGATTGGTCCTCGATCTTGGCCACGATCTGCGCATTGCTCCGGGCTTTCTTCAGCACACGGCGCAGGGCCTCCAGATCGCTCTTCTGCCGGGCAAAACTCAGCGCAACGAAGTCCACCTCGAGCTCGACCCCGAGCGCCACATCTTTGAGATCCTTTTCCGTCAGCGGCGGCAGGTTGACGCGAATCCCCGGGAGATTGATGTGCCTGCGCGAACCGAGCGTACCCGGCGTGAGCACTTTGCAGCGAATGCGCTGGCGCTTCTTCCCCAGGACGAGCAGGCGCATGACGCCGTTGTCGACCAGAACAAAGTCGCCGACGGAAATGTCGTTGATCAGCCCTTCGTAATTTACGTCGACGGAATATTTCTCTTCGCTCTTGGCGCCGCGGACTGTGAATTCGAGAATGTCGCCCGGCTTCAATTTCAAATTCGTCTTGAGCTCTCCAGTCCGGATGGCGGGCCCCTGCGTGTCGAGGAGGATGGCCACCGGGCGCTGAATTTCCGCTGCAATTTTTCGGATGCGCGGAACGATCTCGCGCACCCAGGCATGTTCCGCGTGGCTCATGTTCAGGCGAAAGACGTCGGCGCCTTCGCGCATCATCTCGCGTAATGTCTCGGTCTTGCTCGTTGCCGGGCCGAGAGTGCAGATGATTTTCGTCTTGCGCACGTCCGCCAGAATTAAGCCTCTCCCACCAAAAGCAAGGCGCTTTTCGGCGGCGAGCTGCGACGAGGTGTTGCGAAAAACCGGCGCGCACGGTTCACTGCGTTCAGATGCACCAGAGCTCGTTCGACAAAATGACGGCGTTCCGGCGCGATCATCTCGAAGCGCGGCGCGAGGAACCGCTCGTGATCGCCGATCTGGGGAGCCAGGACATTAACGGCTCCTACCGTCCGCTCTTTGCCCTGCCGCCATGGCAATATCTCGGAGTGGATCTGGCTGCCGGGAATAATGTCGATATCGTGTTGGCCGATCCTTACGATTGGCGGGAATTGGCGGCAGAGAGCGCAGATGTCATTGTTGCCGGCCAGACTTTCGAGCACACGGAATTTTTCTGGGAGACCATGCGGCAGATCGCACGAACCCTGAAACCGAACGGCATCTGTTGCATCATCGTCCCCTCGAGCGGGCCGGAACATCGTTTCCCCGTCGATTGCTGGCGCATGTATCCGGATGGCTTGCGCGCGCTCGCAGGTTACGCGGGATTGGAAGTGATCGAAGCGAGCACGCAATGGGAAGACCTGCCCGAGTACGACAACGAGAGCAACAAGTGGCACGACTCGGTCCTCATTGCGCGGAAACCGGAGCAGCGTTGGCGCTAGCGCCCGCGTTTCCGGTGCAGCGCCTTGCAACCAGCCGCGCGCCAACACGTATCGCCAGCCCGCAGGGGGCTCATTCAGCGCGCAGAGAACGAATATCTTTCAACCAAGCTGAGAGAAGCGTAAGCTCCTCTTGCCCCACCCAGCCGCGGCTCACAAAGGCACGGTAACAATTTGTCAAATTGTCGCCGAGGGCATCGGCACCGGGTCGGAGCTCGATTTCTTCGAGCGCAACACACATCG
>JBEEHO010000044.1:0-14068 GCA_041167425.1 Verrucomicrobiota bacterium
GCTCTGGCGAAAATGTTTACCGTAAATAAGACCGTGCGCCTCCCGCTCACCGGCGCGCTGCTCGTCGCGACCCTGGCCTTATTTGTCATGCCAGGCTGCACCAGGCCCCGCGACGATCCGCATGCAGCCGAGATGGCCGAAAGCGTGAAGATCGAGTTTCTGCACGCGTGGAATAACTACACGCGTTATGCGTGGGGACACGACGCGCTAAGGCCCTTGAGCAAGACGCCGCATGATTGGTATGGGCAGTCGCTCCTGATGACGCCGGTCGATGCGCTCGACACTCTCATTTTGATGAAGCTCGACGCCGAAGCTGCCAAGGCGCAGGCCCTCATCGTGACCGACCTCTCATTCGACCGCGATATTTACGTCAAGAACTTCGAGATAACGATCCGTCTCCTGGGCGGCTTGCTCTCAGGTTACCAACTCACCGGCGACAAACGTCTCCTCACGCTGGCGGAGGATTTGGGCAACAGATTGCTCCCGGTGTTCAATTCTCCCACCGGGCTTCCTTATGTCTACGTCAACCTTCGCACCGGTCAGTTGCGCGATCCGGTGTCGAACCCGGCGGAAACCGGCACACTGCTCCTGGAGTTCGGCACCCTGAGCAAGCTTACGGGCAAACCCATCTTCTATGACAAAGCGAAACGCGCGCTGGTCGAGACCTATAAGCGCCGGTCGCCGATAGGTCTGGTCGGCTCGAGCATTAACGTTGAAACAGGCGCATGGCTTGAGAACGACAGCCATATCAGCGGCGGGATCGACTCCTACTACGAGTATCTTTGGAAGTGCTGGCTTTTGTTCGGCGACAAGGACTGTCTCGAAATGTGGAACGCGAGTATCCCTGTTATCCACAAATACCTGGCTGACGAAACAGGAGGCGAACTGTGGTATGGCCACGCCGATAGGATGACGGGCCTCCGAACCGAGACGACCTTTGGCGCGCTCGACGCCTTCTTCCCCGCCTTGCTCGCGCTCTCCGGCGATATCCCGCGCGCACGCCGTTTACAAGCGTCGTCCTTCAAGATGTGGAACCTCCACGGAATCGAGCCGGAAGTAATTGATTACAAAACGATGCATGTTATCGCCGCCACCTATCACTTGCGACCCGAGATCGTGGAATCGACTTACTACCTTTATCACTACACCCGCGATGAGCAATATCGCCAGATGGGCGAAACGATCTTCCACGATTTCGTCAAGTATTGCCGGACGGAAGCCGGTTATGCCGCGCTTTCCGATATGGTGAGCAAACAGCAGCGCGATGAGATGGAGAGCTTCGCCCTGGCCGAGACCTTCAAATATTTTTATCTTCTCTTCGCGCCCGCTGGAACACTCGATTTCGACAAGGTCGTCTTTAACACTGAAGCGCACCCGCTTAGGAGGACCTGGTAAGGCTATGCCGCCGATGAAGACGGTTTACTCCTTTCTGGCGCTCGGCGGTTTGCTCGCCATGGGCATTACCGCCGACGGCGCCCCCTCCACTTCGAACGATGCACCTCGCTTGTCGGACTTCGTGCGTCCATTCGTCGGCACCCAAGGAGAAGGGAACACCTATCCCGGGCCGTCCGCGCCTTTTGGCATGATTCAGCTCAGTCCCGATACCGACAAGGAGCTTTGGGAAACAGCTTCCGGCTACGAATATTCCGATCCGACGATTCTGGGCTTTAGCCTGACCCATTTGTCCGGGACCGGCATTCCCGACCTGGGCGATTTTCTTTTCATGCCGCAGATTGGCGAGCCCAAACTGATCTCCGGAACAAAGAGCGTTCCCGATTCCGGCTACCAGTCATCCTACTCGCACGGCGAAGAAGCAGCTTCAGCGGGCTATTACAAAGTGAAGCTGCATAAGTCAGGCGTAATTGTCGAGCTCACGGCTGGGGAACGCGCCGGCGTGATGCGAATGACCTTTCCGGCTAGTGACCAGGCGTCGATCCTCACCGATCTCAGTCACGTTCTGTCCGGCAAAAAGTGGAAGGTCCTCTGGTCGCATGTGCGCGTGGAAGATAACTCCACTGTAACTGGGTTTCATGTCGTCAATGGATGGGCCCGGGAGCGTTATCTCTACTTTGCCGCGCGTTATTCAAAGTCTTTCGAAAAAGCCGAGATCATGAGTGACGGCAAGCCGGTCCTTTATAACACCTATCGGTTCCGCAGTGAGAAGGAAGCCAGTGGAACCAACCTGCAGTTTCTGGCGCGCTACAAAACCGGGGAGAGGGAAGCGATCGTAATCAAGGTCGCCGTCTCGGCTGTCAGCGCGGAGAACGCGTTGAACAATCTCGACGGGGAGATTTCGGATTGGAACTTCGAGAAGGTGCGGACTCAAACCCGTGCCAGGTGGGACAAGGAGCTGGCCAGAATCGAGGTCGAAGGCTCGCGGGAGGAGAAGGAAACCTTTTATACTTCGCTCTACCATGCGTTCCTCGCGCCGAATCTTTACCAGGACGTCACTGGAGACTACCGCGGTCTCGACCAGAACATCCATCAGGCAAAAGGCTTTACCAACTATACGGTCTTCTCTCTCTGGGACACCTATCGCGCCATCCATCCGCTTTTCGCACTGATCCAGGCCCCACGGGACGGGGACATGATTAACTCGATGCTGGCTCACTACGACCAAAGCGTGGAGCACATGCTCCCGATCTGGTCGCTTCAGGCGAACGAAACGTGGTGCATGGTCGGGTATCACGCCGTCCCTGTTATTGTAGATGGCTACTTGAAAGGCGTGAAGGGCTTTGATCGTGATCGGGCTTACAACGCCATCAAAACGACGGCGATGAATCCGAGCTATGACAATGCGGCTACCTACGCAAAACTAGGCTGGGTGCCCTTTGACAAAGAGAACGAGTCTGTCTCCAAAACACTGGAATACGCCTACGACGATTACTGCATTGCGCAGATGGCGAAGGCCTTGGGCAAAAGGGAGGATTACCGCTACTTCGCCGGACGCGCAGCCAGCTATAAGAATCTGTTCGACCCGTCAGTAGGTCTCATGCGCGGCAGAGATTCGCAAGGCCGTTGGCATTCGCCATTCAATCCGCATTTCTATGACGAGACCGCGGGAGTGAACGACTTTACCGAAGGGACTAGCTGGCAGTATTCCTGGTATGTCCCGCAGGACGTGCCCGGTTTGATCGCGCTCATGGGAGGCGGGGAACAATTCACCCGGAAGCTGGACGAGCTCTTTACCTTCAAGGAGGCGGACCAGAGCAAAGGCGTTTCCGATATCCAGGGCAGGATCGGCGAATACTGGCATGGCAACGAACCCAGTCATCATGTCATTTATCTTTACTCCTATGCCGGCCAGCCTTGGAAGGCCGCGGAGCGCTTGCATGAAGTAGTCACCACCCAATACGGCAATAAGCCCGATTCTCTTAGCGGCAATGACGACTGCGGCCAGATGTCTGCCTGGTATATCTTCACCTGCCTCGGGTTTTATCCGGTCTGTCCCGCCAGTGATTATTATGTCATTGGTGCTCCGCAGTTGAAGAAGGCGGCGCTCCATCTTTCGAATGGAAAGACCTTTTCCGTGACGGCGAACAATCTTTCGCCGGAGAACATTTATGTCCAGTCGGTCGAAGTGAACGGCAAGAAGCTCGACAACCCATTTCTTCCCTTTGCAGAAGTAACAAAGGGCGGCACGCTGGTCTTTACCATGGGTCCCACCCCCAGCTCGTGGGGCGCCAGGCCGCGGATTCCGGAGTAACAATGCAAGAAGCACCTGCCATTCGAGTCAACCCCAGTCAGACCTATCGCGGGCCGTTCGCGATCATGACCGTGCTATTCTTCATGTGGGGATTCATGACTGTCTTCAACGACATCCTCATCCCACGCTTCAAGGACGCGTTCACGCTGGATTACTTCCATGCCATGCTTGTGCAGTTCGCTTTCTTCGGCGCCTACTTTATTGGCTCCGTGCTTTATTTTGCCATCTCGGTCGTAATTGGCGATCCCATCGCCCGTCTTGGCTATAAGAACGGCGTGGTCATTGGACTCCTCATCTCGGCTTTGGGAAGCGCTCTTTTCTGGCCGGCGGCGTCGGCTCTTTCCTATCCGTTGTTCCTGGCGGCTTTGTTCGTGGTGGGTTTGGGGTTCGCCATGTTGCAGATCGCGGCCAATCCTTATGTCACCATCCTCGGACCGGAGCGCACGGCCTCGAGCCGGCTTAACCTTGCCCAGGCCTTTAACTCCCTGGGCACTACCCTGGGCCCGTTAGTGGGCGGTTATTTGATCTTTCAATACTTTGCCCGCACGGGCGCGCATGGAACGGAGTCCGTCAAGGTCCCGTACCTCGCCTTTTTCCTGGTCTTTACTCTTCTCGCGGCAATTTTTTTCTTCGTTCGTCTCCCAACTATCGGAGAAGGAAAGATCGAACCCGGCTTTGCCGCCTTGCGATTTCCCCATGTCACTCTCGGCATGGCCGCGATCTTTCTCTACGTCGGCGGCGAGGTCGCGATCGGCAGTTCCATTATCAACTTCCTCGGCCAGCCGAATGTCGCGGGGCTTACTCAGCTACAGGCCAGTGGCTATGTCTCGCTCTTTTGGGGAGGCATGCTCATTGGCCGCTTTATGGGAGCGGTGGAACTTAGCGACCTGGCGCCGGGAAAGAAGCGAGTGTTACTCAGCGCGATCCCGATTGCCGCATGCCTGCTCCTCGGCCTCATCCGGGGCTGGGCGCTCGTGCTGCTCTACCTGCCGTTCGTTGCGCTCTGCTGGGTTTTGTTTCAATTCGGAAAATCACTGGCCGCTCGCACCCTTATGATTTTCTCGCTCACGGTCGTCGCGTTGCTTCTTACCGCGATAGTTATGGGCGGGAAGCTAGCCATGTGGTGCGTCGTCGGCGCAGGTCTCTTTACTTCCATCGGTTGGTCCAACACCTTCTCGCTCGCGATCGAAGGGGTCGGCATCTATAAGAGCCAGGCTTCCTCTCTTCTGGTCATGGCGATACTGGGCGGCGCTATTCTTCCTCCGCTCCAGGGCTATATCGCCGACCGTTGGAACCTTCAGGTCTCCTATATCGTTCCGGTCATTGCGTACGCCTATGTCGCTTTCTATGGCTGGAAGGGGCACAAGATCGGGCGCCGCCTCCCCGTCTCTGGATAACGCCGTGACCGCTCATTACTCGCAGGATCCGCGTATCGTCCTCACGCTCGACGGAGGCGGCACGAACTTCCGTTTCTCCGCCACCCAGGGCAATCGACCGATCGTCGAGACCGTCGTCCTGCCTTCATGCGGCGATAGTTTGGACCGCTGCCTTACTAATATTGTCGAAGGATTTAGCCGGGCGAAGGAACAGTGTCCGCACGAGCCGGTCGCAATCAGCTTTGCTTTTCCAGGTCCGGCCGATTACCCGAACGGTGTCATTGGCGATCTGCAACATCTGCCGGCTTTCCGGGGCGGCATATCACTGGGCCCCATACTCGAAGAACACTTTGGCCTACCCGTTTTTATCAATAACGACGGTGACCTGTTTGTTTACGGTGAAGCCATCGCCGGCTTTCTTCCTTATGTGAATGACCTATTGGAAAAGGCGGGCAACCCAAAACGATATCGTAATCTTTTCGGAGTAATTCTCGGCACCGGCTTCGGCGGAGGCATTGTCCGCGATGGCGAACTCTTCCTGGGCGATAACTCGTTAGGTGCCGAAATTTGGCTGCTCCGGAACAAGCTCAATCCGCAAACCAGAGTAGAGGAAGCGGCCGGCATAGCTGGAGTGCGGCGCATCTACGCGGAGAAGGCGGGTATTCCATTTGCGGATTCGCCTGAGCCCAGACTCATTCTGGGGATCGGGCGGAGCGAACAGTCGGGCGATAAGGCGGCCGCCCTTGAGGCATATCGCCAACTGGGAGAAGTTGTCGGTGACGCCATGGGCCAGGCTTTGACCATCGTGGATGGGCTTGCCGTAGTAGGAGGCGGGTTGTCCGGCGCCTGGCCGCTTTTTTCGCAGGCGCTGATGACGGAGTTAAACAGCAGCTATGCGGGCACGAACGGAGACAGCCTGCGTCGCCTCATTCCGGAAGCGTTCAACCTGGAAGAGGCGGAACAATTACGGAAGTTTCTCCAACCGGCAACATGTGAGGTCCGGGTGCCGGGCAGCGCCCGCACCGCACGCTACGAGGCCTCTCCACGAATCGGCGTCGGTCTTTCGCGTCTGGGCACGAGCAACGCCGTTGCCATCGGTGCCCATGTCTTCGCTCTCCGGCAATTGGACGCAGCCGGACTTGTCCCGAAATAGCTGCGACGACAACGAAGCGCGAGGTTAGCGAGCGGAGACAAGATCGGTAATGGTCACTTTGCGACTGGCCACGGGTTCTGCTGGGATCACGCGAAGCGACGGGGTATCGATCGCTGATGTGTTCGCGGGGAGAGCTCATGGTGGGCGATGCGAGAAGAGCGGAGTCCGTGGCAATATCATTCGCCTTTTCTGCGAAATAATCTTGACGCCAGTTTTCGTCGCCTAAATAAGAACGGTATCGCGACGGCGCGGCGAGATGGGCTGGGCTCAAAACCGACCAAGGAAGATAACACGAAAAAACAGATCCAACCCAACCCAACGCGTATTGCGGCGCCATAGCAACCGATAGACCTTCATTTCAGTCACCAACCCGAATAGCCTCAAGACCACACTCATCATGAAAACTGCACTTACCCTTGTCGCCAGCTTCCTCATTGGAACATCTTTCAGCCTTCGGGCCGAGACGATAAAATTTCCGGAAAAAGATCCTGCCTTTAGCGTGACCCTTCCCGTGGGTTGGACGGCGACGACAGATAAGAATGGGAACCTTCGGTGCGTCGCGGCGGAAGGCGGGCTGACCACCGTGATCATGCCGCAGCCGGAAGTCAAAACAGACGAGGACCTCGCGCAGTTTCTGGTAGCGTTAGCGCACGAGGTCGCCCAGCAGATGGAATTGAAAGACTTTCGCCAGGGTGAAATCAATCGATCGATGACAGAAAATGGCCTCAAGCTATTCAGATTGAATGCGAGCGGGACCGACCCGAAAGGACACGAAATTATTTTGCCTCTGGCCGGATTTGCTCCGAGGAAAGGCGTCTACTTTGTGACCTCCGCGCCCTCTCCCTCGGCTGTCTACAAGGCGCAGCAGAAGGAGAACTCCGAAATAATCAATTCGATCATGCCGATCCGGTAGCTTGTCCTACAGGTGCGAAGGAGAGATGGAACTCGAGGCAGCCGGGGAGGAGAAACATCCGGTAGATGGACGCGCCGCTGGATAAGTCGAACAAGTGAGCCGCGTTGAATTCCACCTCGGGCGCGGATCCAATCTTCGAGCACGTCCAGAAGCGGGAGATTATCCGAAACCCCCAAAGGTCAAATCGAGATCCGACCAGCGATCTCCTTCGTCGAACGCAAGCGAATGTTGCTCCCGCGACTACACGAGCATCGAGCGCGGTGAGCTGGAGCATACGGTCGCGCACCTGATTGCGGTCTGTAACAGTGACATGGTCACAGGGACATGATCACAGGGACCTAACGAACCAGAACCGACTGGCAAGTCGTGACATCGACGTGAAGCTCCGAAAGTCGACGCGTTGCAGACACCGCTCAAGTTTTGGAACGAGACAAACTTTAGGAATGTTTGCGGCGAAACTCAAAGCGGCTGGTCGTCTCACGTCCGTTGGCGAGAAATGTCCATTCTTCGATGTGATGATCGGGGCCATCGAGAGTGAAAGTGACGCGGGTCATATGACCACCGCCCTCGTCAAGGTTAGTGCCATCCTTGAACTTGAAGGCGAATATGTTCGGGTCGCCGCCGGGAATCAGAGTCATCCTCGGCTGATTATGCATCGCGCAGTAGTGAGTCAGCATCAGGTCGCCGCCGTCCAGGTGGATCATCGTGTGCATGTCATGCGGCATTCCGCCGCTTAATCGGCTCGCGAGGACTGAACTGTCAGCGATGAGCTCAAAATGCGCCGTTTGCACCCCGGTCGGCGCGGTAGCTTGCCAGTCACCAACAAGAACCTTGAGTTGGTCGAATCCGTTGCTAGCAGGACTGCGTGGCGTGTCCGCCCGAAGCGGCGATAAACAGATGACGGCGAGAACGGCAATGATCGGCCTGGTGGGTTTCATAGTGCTACGGTTGCCATCTAACGAAATACTAGCTTCGCCCGCGAGACCAGCGTCGCTCTTTTACAACCTTCAATTTCCTGCCTTAGGCTTTTCCCCTTCATTAGCAGCTGCATTTCATGGCATCGTGAGATTAATTGCGAGCTACCTTGAAATCCTGTTTACACAACGTTTTACCACGAAACTTGATTTCAAATGTCCAGATTCCAGGAACGAGCTCATAGTCGTGATCGAACCCATAACCTGTCCACGATGCGATACGACCATTGCTGACTGCGAGTTTAAGCGGTCGTTCAAACCTCGTTGATGTCGTTCCGTCCGGCTTATGGATAGGGGGATATTTAAGGACCTGG
Organism: Verrucomicrobiota bacterium; assembly: GCA_041167425.1. GTDB lineage: Bacteria > Verrucomicrobiota > Verrucomicrobiia > Chthoniobacterales > UBA10450 > AV80. Next base: position 8,437 of record JBEEHO010000044.1, read on the forward strand.
ACCAGATCCATGGTGCCTGGGAAGGCCGGCAGGTTCGTGAGCTCGAAGACAATGCCAAACCTGATTCCCATTCTTGCTGGAATGTGATCGGTCACCGCCGTGAAGATGGGTCCTTCGTTATAACTGCGTCCGGCACCTGAAGGCGCGTCCTGGGTCTCGATCCGTTTATATTTGTCGGATACCTTGTAGGTTCCGTATCCCACGATTCTGGCCTTAATATCTCCCGCGTTGGCTGTGGCAGAACAGGCCAGGGTTAAGAGCGCTATCCAGGTTCGGTAATGTGGTTTCATGATGTGTGGAGGCCCGGCGAAATAAAGATCAGCCGCTCGGAAGGCTTTCGCGCTGCACTGTCTCCCTGGACCCTTGTTGCGCCAGTGAGAACTCCCATAATCTGTTGGCGGACCCGCAAAACGCCTTCGCAGCGAGCGCGGAATAAATCAGCGTTATCGTGAGAAGTAATCGCAAGCGCATTGGCCTAACGAAGATCAGACGAATGATTCCGAATCGAAGGCGAATATTTTTTCACCTGGACTGACCCAAGAGATTTCCCACCCCATCACCTGCTCCCATTAAAGTCCAGGTGCTCCAGCTTCATGATGTTAGTGATGTCATTTCCCGCGCCCGCAACTCGAACAGCCCAGCCTTTTCCTTCCAGCGTTTCCGGTCCTTTAATCTGAGTCCATTTGCCGTCGCTTTTTAAGACCGCGAGCCGTGCGCAGCCGAAGTACTTCGCCTGGTCGCCGCCCGGCTCGTCCAGGTGAGCGAAAGAAAGCGCCATGGTGCCGTCGGCGATCTGGTAAATCAAGAGGTGCAGCAGAACGGAGCCCCCCATGTTTGGCCTCTCGATGGAATAGTATCCGGCGATCTCCATTTCATTCGCCAATCGAAGAGCGAGTGGATCGTAAACGCCGTTGAGCTCGGAGTGTAATATTCTCGCCCCGGAGAGCCGCGTGCCTGATAGGTTCGCCCGGACCACAACCCATCCCTGGATCGGAGAGATAAGCAGACTCTTATAGAATTTGGGACTTATGGATCTCTGCAACACGCGCGCTGAGATCACATTAATGTCCGTAAGTGTGCGACCCGCTGCGGGTGGCCTGGCGGCGAAACTGGTATCGAGGAGAGCGACGAAAGCGAACACTGTTAGCAGGGATAATGACGGCTTCATGCCTTGATTCTGACCGGACGCAGGAAATAACACGAGATAAATTTCAAGCCATTTCTGGACAAGTGCGCTCGATGTCCCGCGGGAAGCCGAAAGGGTGGACGACCAGCGCGAGTGAATCAGTGGCTTCGATTGGGTTCGCGGGAAAGCATGTCAGCGTCGCGCCCGAATAGACCTTACCGCGCGCTTTACGCGCGGCGCTACAGCGCCTTTAAGAACTGGACCAGGTCGCGCCGGAAATTCATTTCGGACGCGTTATATCCTTCGTGCGTCAGGCGCACCCGGCCCGTCCGATCGACGACGATCAGCGCCGGCACGCCAGTCACGCCGAAGGCGTCGTGGGTCTTACCGCCCGGGTCAAAGGCGAGCGGCAGCGCGATCTGCCGCCGTTGCGCAAATGACTTGAAGCGCTCGGGCGTATCGCCGCCCGCGTCGCTCGCGACCAGGACGAACTGAATATCCTCTTTGTCTCGCAGCTCCGCCCGGACGCGCGCCAGTTCCGGCAACTCCGCAAGACAAGGTCCACATGTGGTCGAGAAGAAATCGATCACAAGAATCTTTCCTGCCTTCGGACTTGTGGGAACAGGTCCATCGTTGACAGCTTGAAAGGTAAACGCCGGCGCGGCGGCGTCTCGGAAATGCGTCAGGGAACGCGCCACCTGCTGGGGCACATAGCTTAGACAATACCAGACCGAGACGGCGATCAGCGCCCCTGCTCCGGAGATCCACCAAATGCGCCTTGGGCGCGCAGCGCCTAGTAGCTGCGAACCGATCACCGCTGCGACGAGCCAGAACAACAGATGTGGCCACAGAACGGGCATCGCCGGCAAGACCACGTAGCCGAACACGACGATGAGCGGAGCGGCCAGCAACGTGACACTTAACCAGTCTTCGTTGCTTTTCGCACCCAGCCAGACCGCGCCGCAGAAAAGCAAGATCGCTCCGATCGCGTATTCGAAACGCACATCCTTGGAAAAGATTGCAGCAAGACCAATGATAGCGCCCAGCACCAGGACACCCAGGCCCAATGACCAAAATCGCCACTTCAAATTAATCGTTGCCTTCATCGCTCCTGTTACTTGTGAGATGCAGGGCGAAGCACCCTTGGATTCAACCATTTCGCGCCAAGGCGGCAAAGGCGCCGCGATCTGCCCGGGATCGTCAGCCCGCGGCAAAGTCAGAGGCAAGGATCAAACAGAAGCCGGGGCCGCGTTATGTCTTCGGCTTTGTGATTCGAGCATCAACCTCTGTTCCATCAGTATGCTTAAGCCGTAAGGTGCGTGTCTCTCCGGGATTCAATTTCATCAAAGGCCGAAGCTCCAGCATCCGCTTGCCCGCGATGCTTTGACCGTCGACCCGCATGATTTCGTCACCGGACTTCATGCCGGCGGCTTCCGCGATCGAACCCCTGGTCACCTCCGATACGAGAAGTTTTTTGACCACCGGATTAAGGAAGAACCCTTCGCCTTCCACGCTGACTTCGAAACCGAGACCTGCCGCGAGACTGATCTGCGCGCAGATGAGCAACAGCATGAAGGCGAGCGCGATCCGTGGGGCGATTTGAGCGGGCATGGAAAGTCCGGGCGTTACTAATGAGGTGTCATCACACTCAAGGTCAGTCAAGTCTCCTGGTGACAGAATACCAGTGTGGTTTGTAATCCCGGATAGTGAGCATGTCGCGCCCAGCAACATCCAGGTGCCGACGCTTTCCTCCAGCACCCCAATCTGTCGTATAATAGTCTGACGGTTGCAGGACACCGCTGCAATACAGGTATCCCTCGAGATCGTTACCTCTGCCGTACCAGGTCGGGAATAAAATAAACAATCTGCCATCGGCTTTCTTCTCGGCGAAGACTTCGCTTCTCGGAGTGAGGCCAGCAAAACGCCGCGGAAGCTGGACGATCCCGCTGGCGGGAATAACGAGAGTGCCCGCCTGAATGTCTCGCATCACCGGATCGAATTTCGCGCTCCGCGACCCACAACCAAAGACGAGCAGCGCAATGCTCGAGAAAGTAACGAGCCGAAATATTGAGGTCATGTCATCTAACGAGAAAGAGAGCAGCGACTTCGAAGCTTTCGCCAGCTCTCGCCTTAGTTTATTAAGTTGTTTCGCAGCTTTCCTCCCTGCTCACGGGCTTAGCCATTTATCCACCGGTCTCCCGACTCATCGGATCCCATTACCATTTCCTACCTCCTACTTTCTACCTTCCACTTTTCAAAACGTCTTCTTTCTCGCAATGAATTGAACTACCGAGGCCAAACCGGTATGGAACTGACCTTCGACGATTTCTCGCTCAATTTCCTGGGAAAGAATCGGCTCACAATTCGGAAACTCTTTTTCAATATCTACGCGGGCCATAAGCATGTCCGGATCTTTGGGGCCACCGGTATCCCGCGCGATTTGCGCCTTGGTGTACGCCTCGAGAAGAATAATGCCGCCCGGTTTCAGGCAGCGCTCCACCAAACGATGCAGTCTTTTACGAATGTCGCCTGGGAGATGCGCGGAGATCGAAACGACTGAGCCATAAAAATTCTCCGGCGGTTCATAAGTCGCCAGGTCAGCCACTTCCGTTCGGATCGCCACACCTTTCGAGGCCGCAAGCTTCTGTGCCTTGGCCAGGCCCACCTCCGACCCATCTACACCGAGCACTTCCAATCCCAGGGAAGCAAGAAAGACGGCGTTCCGCCCTTCGCCTTCAGCCAGGCAAAGCACGGGCCCAATAAGGAGCCTCGCGTTTTGCGCGAGGAACGTGTTCGGCTCCGTTCCGTAAACGAATTCGCCGCTATCATATCGTTGATTCCACATAATATTTCCTTCGTGGCCTGACGATACTTTCGCTCAGCTATGAAGTCCGAACGACGTTCATCATCTGCAACGCCGGCCTAAGCGGCGCGCCGGGATATTGTGTATCGATCACTCAGGCTTCCTTTACTCGACCGCCGCATGGAGGACTACCTTTTGTCCTACCTTCAGCCGACCGATGCGAGTCACCACGCCGTAGATTCCCGCGTGGTTCTGGTTCACACGAACGACCGCCTTCATCACTTCCGGAGCAGAACTGGCTGAGTCGGGATCAAGGTTCACCATCGAGCAGCGAACGTCGCGCATCGTGACGGTGATGGCAGGTGGGTCGTCCCCCTCGCCGAATGCGAGCACACCGCCTACCCACTCATCCTCCTGGAATGGGACCGGTCGCAGTAAACGAACGACCACATTCGGGCGAAACCGGCGCACGTCCGCGCCGCGCCCGGCGAGCCGTCCGATCTCGCGCACCGTCTCGGAGGCGATCACGGAGATACTCGCCTCATCGAAGATGCCATGATTCAACTGCATCATCTGCACGGGAGCCCCGTGCCGGCGTCCCACCTCTCTGGCCAGGTCCTCCCCGAAGACAGGCATCTCTTCGCCATCCGGCGTACGAACATGGGTGGGTAGGTCTCCCTGGGCACTTTCGTCACGGCGGTGCGGAGCAAACAAGAGCAGGTCGGGAAGCTTGCTTGCTGTTAGCCACGGCATCCCGCTGCGATCATCCGCGCGCCGGAATGCCAGGCGTCTGTCACCATCGAGGCCGTGCCAGCCCAGCTCGGCGACCTCGAGTCGTTCGCCGGCCATGGACTTCACGGGATACCGGAAGATCGCCTCCACCTGTCCGATTTCCACAGGCATGTTCGAACCTAAGTCCACCTAACCTTCACTCTCATTTCGTCGGCTGCGTAAAGGCAGTCGGAATAGAATAGTATGCTCCTTTATAACCAATGGTTACGTCGTGGCGATAACGAACAATCAACCGGACGGTCATTCCGGCGGTCAGTTTAATTTCTTCGTGTGACTCCTTGTGATAGACAGACACGTCGTCTGTGATCCTAAGAAATTCTGCGCGTATATCATTCGCTCCATTCATCGAAAGTGAAGAGCCGAGATTGCCAGCCGCCTGCTCCGTTTCTTGTTTTACCGATGTTCGCTGCGTCGCCTGGTAAGACGTTTTCTGTCCGCCAAGGTCTTCCGCTGAATTGTATCCGAGGAACGAAAGCGCCTTCAGCATCATGAATCTCCTTTTTCTTCGCTTTGAATTCGGGCAATCCTTTAGACGACTTGAATGCATTACAAAAAGTAGGCCTCGTCATAAAGGCCGGCCAACAAATAAACCGCGACCACCAATGAACGCTCTTCTTCAAGACATTCGCTACGGATTCAGGATGCTGCTTAAGCATAAAAGCTTTACGGCCGTAGCCGTGATCGCGCTCGGACTCGGCATTGGCGCCAATACCGCTATCTTCAGCCTCGTCAACGGCGTTCTCCTCCGTCCGCTTCCGTTTCCGGACGCGGAACGCATCATCTCCATCGAAGGAAAAAATCCTGCGGCGGCGGGCGTTACCGAGAGCAACATCTCCTTTCTCGACTTTACCGATTGGTCACAACAAACCGATCTCTTCGCGAGCACCGCCGCCTACTGGACCGGTACCGCC